>CAYYRO010000042.1:2429-17466 GCA_964474075.1 uncultured Methylophaga sp. | reverse complement strand
ATCGGTCGCAGTGGTCAGCCGGTCAGATTAATGGTTGATTGCAGTCATGCCAATAGTGGTAAAAATCATATTCAGCAAGAAACGGTTTGCCGCGAAGTTGCTGCGCAGGTTGCTGAAGGTGACGCCCGGATCATTGGTCTGATGCTGGAAAGCAATTTGGTCGGCGGCCGGCAAAATGCGGAGCCAGGTAAACCGCTGGTTTATGGCCAGAGTATTACTGATGCCTGCATGGCATGGGATGATAGTGAACCGCTGCTGCGGGAATTGGCTGCGGCAGTGCGGGCACGTCGCCAGTCAAAGCCGTAAAATCGGTTTGACTGGCCAAGCCTATTTTTGTTTTTTGCCACACAAACCTTTCTACTTAATAAGTATTTTAAATAAGTAAATCAGTATTTTGCCTTATGAAAACCAGTGCTGCTGCGCTATAATGCCCAGCTTAATAGGGTTTGGTTAGCAACTTATCCGGGCACTTTACCGTCAGAGTTTACGTTAATTCCTGAGGAAATCAGTAGGTTATTTAATGGCCGATTACGCGCTTATCCTAATTAGCACCATTCTGGTGAACAATATTGTGCTGGTGAAATTCCTCGGCCTGTGTCCGTTCATGGGTGTGTCGCGTAAATTGGAAACGGCTATGGGTATGGCTCTGGCCACCACTTTTGTGTTGACGATGTCTTCGATCAGCAGCTATCTGATTAACGAATATTTGCTGGCACCACTGGGCATCGAGTTCTTACGCACTATCAGCTTTATTTTTGTGATTGCCGTTGTGGTGCAGTTTACCGAGATGGTCGTACATAAAACCAGTCCGTTGCTGTATCAGGTCCTGGGTATTTTCCTGCCATTGATTACCACCAACTGCGCCGTACTCGGTGTCGCCCTGCTTAATGTTCAGGAACATCACGGTTTCCTGGAATCCGCCCTATACGGTTTTGGCGCGGCTATTGGTTTTTCGATGGTACTGATCATTTTTGCGGCTATGCGTGAGCGGTTGGCCGCTGCCGATGTTCCTGTCGCCTTTCAGGGCGCGGCAATTGGTCTTATCACCGCCGGCTTGATGTCAATGGCCTTTATGGGCTTTGCCGGTCTGGTCAAGGTTTAACTTATGCTGACGGCCATTATTGCAATTACTTTGCTGGCGCTCGTTCTCGGGTTGATACTCGGTTTTGCCTCGATCCGCTTTAAAGTGGAAGGCGATCCAATTGTCGATCAGATCGACAAAATTCTGCCGCAAACCCAATGCGGACAATGCAGCTTTGCCGGCTGCCGGCCTTATGCCGAAGCTATTGCTGCCGGTGAAGTCGATATTAACCGCTGCCCACCGGGTGGCGAATCTACCATTCAGGCACTGGCTGATTTGCTGGATGTCGAACCCAAACCTCTGGATGAAGATTGCGGCGTCGAAAAACCGAAAATGCTGGCCGTCATTGATGAAGATCGTTGCATCGGTTGCACGCTGTGCATTCAGGCTTGCCCGGTGGATGCGATTCTGGGTGCAGCGAAACATATGCATACCGTTATCGCCAATGAGTGCACTGGGTGTGAACTGTGCGTTGAGCCGTGTCCGGTGGATTGCATTGATATGGTCGAAACCCAGCCAGATCCTCATACCTGGCGCTGGCCGGATCCGTCACATGTCAATTTACAACGGGGGAAAGGTTAATGCGTGCACCGGTCAGTGATTTTCCCGGTGGTTTGCATTTACCCGGTCATAAAAAACGCTCCACGCAAACGCCGATTCACAAAACGCCTATCAGCAAACAACTGATCCTGCCATTGCAACAGCATATCGGTGAAGCCGCTGTGCCAATTGTGAACGTCGGTGATCAGGTGCTTAAAGGTCAGCGTATTGCCCGCGCCGAAGGTCATGTTTCGGTTTGCCTGCATGCGCCGACTTCCGGCGAAATCATTGCGATTGAAGATCGGCCTATCCCACATCCTTCCGGTTTATCAGCACCCTGCGTGATTATCGAAACCGATGGTGAAGATCGCTGGATTGAGCGACATCCGATTGCTGACTTCCGGCAGTTATCGGCCCATGAAATCCGCCAGATCGTTCGTGATGCCGGTATTGTTGGCCTGGGCGGCGCTGGTTTTCCGAGTTTTATCAAACTCAATCCCGGTGTTCATCACAGTGTGGACACACTGCTGATCAACGGCGCCGAGTGTGAGCCATATATTACCTGTGACACCATGATCATGCGTGAGCGTGCCGATGGCATTCTCGATGGTATTGAGATCATGCGTTATGCACTGAATGCCGCTGAAGTCATTATTGCCATTGAGGACAACAAACCGGCATCGATTTCTGCCATGCAACTGGCATTAGCCGCACGACCGGAATTGAGTGATATTGATATTGTGGTGATCCCGACTCGTTATCCGACGGGCGGTGAAAAGCAATTAATTCAGGTGGTCACAGGTAAAGAAGTGCCCAGTAATGGCCTGCCGATTGATATTGGCATTGTTTGCCATAATCCCGGTACCGCTTACGCCGTTGCCCGCGCCGTCAAATACGGTGAACCATTGATTTCACGGATTGTGACGGTTACCGGCACCGATGTGACCCATGCCGGTAATTTTGAAACCTTATTCGGCACACCGATCAGTGATTTATTGGGCTTTTGTGAAACCAAGCGGCAGCCTGATGAGCCATTTATTCAAGGCGGGCCAATGATGGGTTACAGCCTGGCTGGTGATTCCTTGCCGATCACCAAAACGGCTAACTGCATTCTGGTCGGTGTTGATGATGTCGCGCCGGCCAATGAACCCCTGCCCTGCATTCGCTGTGGTGATTGCGCTGATGTTTGCCCGGCGAGTTTATTGCCGCAACAGATTTATTGGTATTCCCGCGCCAAAGAATTTGATACGACCAGGGATTACAAGTTATTCGACTGTATCGAATGCGGCTGCTGTGATTATGTTTGCCCTAGCAAAATTCCGCTGGTGTCGTATTTCCGTTTTGCCAAAACCGAAATCATGAATCAGGAACGCGAGCGGCGGAAATCAGATTTGGCCCGTGAGCGCCATGAAACGCGTTTAGAGCGACTGGAACGCGAGCGTCTGGAAAAAGAACAACGTCAGGCGCAGCGTAAAGCCGCGCTGGAAGCATCAAAGAAAGCGGCAGCTAAAAAAGAACAGGCTGAAGCAGAAAACAGTACTGATGACACGACCGCTGCTGAGGAGAAAAACTGATGCCGGTATTTCGGCTGAGTCCGCCGTTTTTAGCCGGCACTAACCGCGTTACTTTGCAAATGCTGCAAGTACTGCTGGCGTTGATTCCGGCAGTGATTGCCATGGTCTATTTCTTCGGCCCTGCCGTATTGATCAATATTGTGATCGCCGTAACCGTTGCCGTTGTCAGTGAAGTGCTGATGCTGCAATTACGTGGCCGGCCGGTGAAACCTTTTATCAGTGATGGCAGCGCGATTGTCACCGCGGTGTTGCTGGCGATTGCGATACCGCCGTTATCGCCATGGTGGCTGACGGCAATTGGTGTCAGTTTTTCTATCATCTTTGCCAAACATTTATACGGCGGCCTTGGCTATAACCCGTTTAATCCGGCGATGATTGGCTATGTCTTACTGCTGATTTCATTTCCGGTCGAAATGACTACCTGGTTACCGGTGAATAGTCTTGCAGAGCAGGCACCGGGCTGGTTGGCTTCATTAAGTGTGATCTTCACGGGTGAATTTCAGGGCATGGGGATGGATGCCTATTCCGGTGCCACACCGCTTGATCATATGAAAACGCAAATCAGCATGATGCGTTCACCCGATTATGTTGCCAGCCAACCGCTTTACGGCATGTTTGGTGGCCTTGGCTGGGAGTGGATTAATATCTGGTTCGCCCTGGGCGGGCTGTGGCTGATGTATCGCAAAGTCATTAGTTGGCATGTGCCGATGGCGATGATTGCCAGCTTGCTGGCGATCAGCACTATCACCTGGTTAATTGCGCCACAAGTGACCGGTTCACCGCTATTTCATTTGCTCAGTGGTGGCTTTATGCTCGGCGCTTTTTTTATTGCGACCGATCCGGTCTCCGGCTCAACCACCTTAAGAGGTCGGATTGTGTTTGGTGCTGGCGTTGGTTTGCTGGTTTACATTATCAGGGTTTGGGGCGGTTACCCGGATGCGGTCGCCTTTGCGGTGATTATGATGAATATGCTGGTACCGCTGATTGATTATTACACCCAGCCAAAAGTTTACGGAGCCCGCTGATGCAAGTGCTTTGGCAAAATCCTGTTCTGCGGGTAGGTCTGTTAATGGCGATATTTGCTATCGGCGCGACTGCACTGGTCTCATTGACCGAAGCAAATACCCGTGAGCAAATTGCCAACAATGAACGCGAGGCCTTATTAGAAGCCATTAAGGTATTAGTGCCTGCTGATAAATTTGATAATAAAATTTTGCAGGACACCTTGACCTTACCGCCTACGCCAGCGATTGGTACAACAGAGCCTACGACCGTTTACCGGGCCAGACTAAACGGTAAGCCTTCAGCAGCGGTGTTTACCGTTGTTGCACCAGACGGTTACAGTGGCAGTATAAGTATGCTGGTCGGTATCAATTATGACGGCACGCTGGCAGGTGTTCGGGTCATCAGCCATAAAGAAACCCCGGGGCTGGGTGATAAAATTGAAGCCAAACGTAACGACTGGATTTTGCAATTTGAAGGACTGTCGCTCGATAACCCTGAAAAAAGCCAGTGGAAAGTGAAAAAAGATGGCGGTCATTTTGATCAGTTTACCGGTGCCACCATCACCCCGAGAGCTATTGTCGATGCGCTGCGCGGTGCACTGGTATATTTTGAGAACAATCGCGATAAGCTGTTTGCCAAAGTTGAGGACAAGCCATGAGTGTTTATACACAAATCATTCAGGACGGTCTCTGGAAAAACAATCCCGGCCTGGTGCAGTTGCTTGGACTGTGTCCGTTGCTGGCAGTCACCAACAATATGATAAACGGGTTGGGACTAGGCCTTGCCACCATTCTGACGCTGGTCGCTTCAAACGGCTCGATTTCATTGCTGCGTAACAATATTCCTGATGAAGCCCGTTTACCGGTGTTTGTCATGATTATCGCCTCCATCGTTACTGCCATTGAGCTGGCGATGAATGCCTGGTTTCATGAGCTATATCTGATTTTGGGTATTTTCATTCCGCTGATTGTCACCAACTGTTCGATTATCGGCCGTGCCGAAGCTTTTGCTGCACGTAATCCGGTACTGCCCTCCTTGCTTGATGGTTTTATGATGGGACTGGGCTTTTTGTTTGTACTGGTTGTGCTGGGCGGCTTGCGGGAATTAGTTGGTCAGGGGACCCTGCTCAGTGATGCCCATTTGATGTTTGGTGAAGCAGCCCGTGGTCTGACCGTCACGGTCATTGAAGATTATCGTGGTTTTCTGATGGCCTTGTTACCGCCTGGTGCATTTATTGGCCTCGGTCTGATTGTCGCACTGAAAAATGTTATCGATGCCCGGCATAAAGCACGGCAACCCAAAACTGTTCAGGGTCTGGCCAGCGCAGCCGCAAGCTAACAGTGAATCAGCAACAGCGGCATGAGTTTTTCAGCCGGTTGCGTGCCGCTGATCCAGCGCCAACAACCGAGCTGCAATATGACTCGCCTTTTGAGTTGTTAATTGCCGTGATTTTATCGGCGCAGGCAACCGATGTCGGCGTCAATAAAGCCACGGCCAAACTGTATCCGGTCGCCAATACACCTGAAGCTATCCTGAATTTAGGACTCGATGGTTTAAAAAGCTATATCAAAACCATTGGCCTGTTTAACAGCAAAGCCGAAAACATTATCAAAACCTGCCGGATTCTGGTCGAGCAATACGACAGCGAAGTGCCAGCCGATCGCGATGCATTGGAAGCCTTACCCGGTGTCGGCCGTAAAACCGCCAATGTCGTGCTCAATACCGTTTTCAAACAGCCTGTCATGGCTGTTGATACGCATATTTTCCGGTTGTCCAACCGTACCGGACTGGCGAAGGGCAAGAATGTCCGCGAGGTTGAAGACAAGCTCATCAAAAACACACCTAAAGAATTCTTGCTTGATGCCCATCACTGGCTGATTTTGCATGGCCGCTATGTTTGCACAGCGCGCAAACCCAAATGCGATGAATGTATCGTGAATGATTTATGTGATGATTTTCGTCGCCTGCAAAAACGCAAAGCGGTCTTTTGATGTTTGGTCAGGATCGTGACACGCTTCGCCAGTATTATCATCAGGTCTGGCAAAAATGGCAGCAACAACAGCCGCTGTCACCACTGGAAAAACAAATTGCCGTGGTCATTCAGGAGCATCCGGAATACCATGCCGCTTTTGCCAGCACTGAGCATACACAACAGGAATTTTTCGTCGAAAACGGCCAGAGCAACCCTTATTTGCATATGGGGTTACACTTAGCGATACGCGAGCAAGTAGCGACTAACCGGCCAATAGGTATTACCGATATTTATCAGCAGCTGCTAAAAAAACATAATGGCGAGCAGCTGACAACCGAACATCTGATGATGGAATGTCTGGCTGAAAGTATCTGGCAAGCGCAACGCAGCCAGCAGATGCCCGATGAAGCCGCCTATCTGCAATCGCTTCGGCAATACTGCCGCTAAATCCCCTTTTCTTATTTTTGTCAGGAGTGCACGCCATGCAGGCATTGCAATTTTCTAAGCCCAGCGGTCCCGCACAATTAGTCAATTTGCCCGACAACACACCGACCGGTTTTGATCTGTTAGTGGCCATTAATGCCGTTGCCGTAAATCCCGTAGACATAAAAGTGCAATCTGGCATTACCGATACGCCTAAAACTCTCGGCTGGGATGCCTGCGCGACGGTGGTTGCTCTGGGCGATAAAGTCCGTGGATTTAAAGTGGGTGACCGGGTGTTTTATGCCGGTGATGTCAGCCGGCCCGGTTGTTTTGCCAGCCAGCAATTGATTGATAGCCGCATCGTTGGTCATGCGCCGAAAAGTCTCGATGATTTGGAGACCGCCAGTTTGCCGCTGGTCAGTCTGACTGCCTGGGAATTATTGTTTAACCGGCTGCGAATCAGTTTGCAAAAAGATCATGGTAAATCTTTATTGATCATCGGCGCCTCTGGCGGTGTTGGTTCGATGTTGATTCAACTGGCAAGGCAAATTGCCGGTTTAAAAGTGACGGCCAGTGTGGGCAGTGATGATTCAGCAAAGTGGTGCCGGTCACTGGGTGCTCACGATACGGTCAGTCATCGCGATGATTTATTAGCAAGTTACCAGCAAGCCGATTTACCAGCGCCGGATTACATTATCTGCTTAAGTGACAGCGATCATTATCTGCCGATAATGGCCGAACTGATTAAGCCACAGGGCCTTATCGGGCTGGTGGTTAATTTTAATAAACCGGTAGATTTAAATCTGCTGAAAAACAAAAGCGTTGGATTGGTCTGGGAATTTATGTTCAGCCGGCCCATGCTGCAAACCGACGATATACAACAACAGCATCGGATTTTGCAGCGTATTGCCGAGCTCATCCAATCAGGCTGTTTACGGCATACCCTTACGCAACGATTTGATGCATTAACGGTCGATAATCTGCAGGCGGCTCACGCGCTGATCGAGACTGGTCACAATCGCGGTAAAATCGCACTGGGGCCGATACCGGATTCCGATAACGCGTAGCGCCATCGCAGCGTTCCCCGTATAATTACCGGCATACAGCGTGTCAGAGGTTAATAATGCAAGAAAAAAAATCGGATAAATTTTTAGTCGGCAGTTTACTCATCATTGGTGCACTGGTCTTTCTTGTGTACCTGATTCTGGACAGTATGTTGTCACTTGCTGACAGCGTTGTTTCTCCCCCCATAATGACGCCGGCGGCTATCAGCGCTCGTATTGCCCCCGTTGCACAAGAGCGGATCGGTGAAGAGCCGATAGTACAAGCCAGCAACGATACCAGTACAGCTGAAGTCATTAAAACTGATGCTGATGCAGGTCCCGGTAATCAAATCTTTACTGCCGTTTGTGCAACATGCCATGTCAGTGGCCTTTTACAAGCACCGAGAATAGGCAACAAAGATGACTGGGCACCGCGTCTCGAAAAAGGTATGGATACCCTTTATGACCATGCCATTAATGGTTTCAAAAATATGCCGGCTCGTGGTGGCAGACAAGATCTCAGCGATGAAGAAGTTAAGGCAGCTGTTGATTATATGATTTCACAATCAGAATAAAAGCTTGCCCGTGTTAACGAGTAATTAAACTGAACCTCCGGCCGGCGAAGAGCCGGCCACCCTTTCTGCTCAGATACTGCAATATGACCGACCAACGGACGCAAGCCTGACATGAACCTGCTCTCTTTCAATTTACCATTACTGGTATTGCTGCCGTTTCTGGTAGCTCCTCTGGTCGCCATGGTGAATCGCTATCACCGATTGGCACCCGCCTGGCTGGCTGGTATCACGGCTTTATTGTCACTGGCATTATTGTGGCCGTCGACCGATGCCGTATTTGCCGGACAAACGCTTATCCAGAGCTGGCAATGGATCCCCAGTATCGATTTGCAATTTGCTTACCGGCTGGATGGTTTGGCGTTGTTATTTGCGTTATTGATCCTGCTGATTGGCTTATTGATCATTTTTTATGCCCGTTATTACCTGACGCCTAAAGATTCAACCGGACGGTTTTACGCTTATTTGTTGATGTTTATGGGCTCAATGCTCGGCATCGTGCTCTCAGAAAACATTCTGCAAATGGTGGTCTTCTGGGAGCTGACTTCACTCACTTCATTTTTATTAATCAGTTTTTGGCAATACCGGCAGGATGCGCGCCAGGGTGCCCGAATGGCACTGGCGATCACTGGTGCCGGTGGTTTGGCGTTACTGGGTGCAATAATTTTACTTGGTCAAATGGCCGGCAGTTATCAGCTGACTGATGTGCTGGCAGCGGCTGATAGCATCAAAGCTGATCCCTATTTTGTGCCGACCATATTGCTGTTTTTACTGGGCGTTTTTACCAAATCAGCACAGTTCCCGTTTCATTTCTGGTTGCCACATGCGATGGCAGCACCTACACCGGTATCGGCTTACTTACATTCGGCCACCATGGTCAAAGCCGGTATCTTTTTGCTGGCGCGGTTTTTCCCAGTGTTTTCCGGCACACCGGAATGGATTTGGTTAGTCGGCGGCGCTGGCATGATCACGCTAACGCTCGGAGCATACATAGCGTTATTCAAACATGATTTAAAAGGCCTGCTGGCCTACTCAACGCTCAGTCATCTGGGCCTGATTACATTACTGTTTGGCTTTAGTACCGAAATGGCTTTAGTGGCCGCGCTGTTCCATATCATCAATCACGCCACTTTTAAGGGCTCCTTGTTTATGGTCGCCGGCATTATCGATCATGAGTCCGGTAGCCGTGATATGCGCAAACTTAACGGCCTGTTTAAAATGATGCCGCATACCGCTGTGCTGGCGATGATTGCTGCAGCAGCGATGGCCGGCGTGCCTTTGCTTAATGGTTTTTTGAGTAAAGAAATGTTTTTTGAACAGGCGCTAACGGCATCGGGTGGTGGTTTATCCGCCTGGTTTGTGCCGTTTATGGTCACCGTTGCAGCTATTTTATCGGTCGCTTATTCACTGCGGTTTATTCATGACGTGTTTTTTAACGGCGAGCCGATTGATCTGCCGAAAACACCACACGAACCCCCACGATTTATGAAAATCCCGGTCGATATTCTGGTGGTGTTATGTCTGCTGGTCGGTATCGCCCCGATGCTGTTGCTGGGGCCGATTTTGAGTATCGCTGCCGCAGCCAGTTTACAAAGCAGCGCGCCGACATTCAGTCTGGCCATCTGGCATGGCTTTAATCTGCCACTGATGATGAGCTTTATTGCTCTGGTACTTGGCGTGTTGCTGTATTTCCAACGTCAGAAACTCTGGGACTGGCATGAGCGCACGCTGCTGCGTATTGAAGGCAAAAACATTTTTGACTGGCTGGTGTGGAAACTGATTCGTGCCGCCCGCAAAGTCACGGCGATATTTGACCGCAATGCGCTGCAATCAACCGTTAGCTGGGTATTAGTGACAGCGCTATTGATAGGTTTTGCAGCTTTTGCCCAATTCCCAACGTCAATTCTCGGTGACCGGCAGTTACTTCCGGCAGATGCCGTGACGATCGTGATGGCCGGCTTACTGATGGCAGCCAGTTTGCTGACGGCTATTTTGCATCATAAGCGGCTGGTTTCATTGATTACGGTCGGCGTGGTTGGTCTGCTGGTCGCACTGGGCTTTGTGTTGTTTTCTGCGCCGGATCTGGCATTAACCCAGTTGTCAGTAGAAGTTGTCACCATCGTTTTATTATTACTGGCCTTGTTCTTTTTGCCGCAGCATACCCCGCAGGAGCGTAGTTATGCCCGCTCGACACGGGACTGGGTCATTTCCGGTTTATCGGCCCTGGCGGTATTTATTCTGACCATGGCAGTGCTCAGCCGTGAGTATCAGCCGATTTCACAATTCTTCCTCGATAACGCCAAGCCAGGCGGTGGCGGCACCAACGTTGTGAACGTCATTCTGGTCGATTTCCGTGGCTTCGATACGCTGGGTGAAATTGTTGTCCTGGCGCTGGCGGGCTTGGGCGTTTACGCAATGTTGCACGGGCTGAAGCTGTCAGCGCCCAGTAAAGATATTCATGGACTGGCATGGAGTCATGATCCGCATCCGCCGATTATGCAAACACTGACGCGCTTGCTGTTCCCGTTGATGCTGATGGTCGCGGTGTTTATTTTCCTGCGCGGTCATAACTTGCCGGGCGGTGGTTTTATTGCAGGCTTGATCGCCTCGGTAGCCTTGATTTCACAATATCTCGCCAACGGTATCGACTGGACCAATGAACGCTTGAAAGCCAATATGCATCTGGTCATTGCCGCGGGTTTATCTATAGCCACCATTACCGGTCTGGTACCAATGCTTCTGGGTTTCCCATTTTTAACAACCGCTTTCACTTATCTGACCTGGCCGGTGGTTGGCACCTTTGAAATTGCCAGTGCCATTGCCTTTGATCTGGGTGTGTTTTTAACGGTCATTGGCAGTTCGGTCATGATTTTGGTGGAGCTTGGCAAACTTAGTCATGCCGCTCACTTTATGCCGACAGAGGAGCCAAACTGATGGAATGGCTAATCGCAGCTGTTATCGCTGTCATGACCGGCTGTGGTGTGTTTTTAACACTGCGGGCACGCACTTTTCCGGTGGTGCTGGGCCTGACTTTGCTGGCTTATGCCGTCAATGTATTTCTGTTTGCGATGGGCCGTCTGCAAATTGGTCTGCCACCCATCGTTGATAAAGCAGCCGCCGGCTACACCGATCCACTGCCACAAGCATTGGTGTTAACGGCGATTGTTATTGCCTTTGGTATGACTTCATTTTTGATTGTATTGTCATTAAAAGCGCGTAGTGAACTTGGCAATGATCATGTTGATGGCGTGCATAAATCTGATGATGAACGTCATGCAGATGCCCATCAAAAACAGAATCTGAACACAGAGGACGCGGCTAAATGAATCAGTTTGCCAGCTTCCCCGTACTATTGCCGCTGATTGGCGGGATTGTCATTTTACTGGCGCAGCGTGCCGGTATCGGCATGCAGCGACTGCTGAACTTAGGCTTTACCTTACTGCTGTTGCTCTTAACCGGCTGGGGTTTGCAGCAAACGCTGAGTGGTGAGTATCAGGTCATTTTGCTCGGCGATTGGCAAGCACCTTTTGGCATTATCATGGTGTTGGATCGTTTATCGGCGATGATGTTATTTATCACTGCCTTGCTGGCGTCTGCTGCCCTCTGGTATGCAATGACCTCCGATACCGATAAGCAGGGCCATCATTTCCATGTGCTGTTCCAAATCCAGTTATTTGGTCTGAACGGCGCCTTTATGACCGGTGACCTGTTTAATCTGTTTGTGTTTTTTGAAGTACTGCTGCTCGCCTCTTATGGCTTGTTGCTGCATGGTGGCGGCCGCCTGCGGACCCGCGCTGGCCTGCATTACGTGGTCATTAACTTAATCGGCTCCACGCTGTTTTTATTTGCTGTCGGCACGCTTTACGGCATGCTTGGTACGCTGAATATTGCTGACATGGCAATAGCGGTGCAATCTGTCGCTCCTGAAGATCGTGGTGTAGTCGCCGCGGCAGCTTTATTGTTATTGGTGGTCTTTGGTATTAAAGCAGCGATGTTCCCGGTCTATATGTGGTTACCCGGTGCTTATGCTTATACCTCTGCACCAGTGGCCGCTTTGTTTGCCATTATGACCAAAGTTGGTCTGTACTCAATGATTCGGGTACACGGCACCATCTTTGGCGAATCGGCCGACGAATTGGCCTTTGTACACAGTAACTGGCTTTTGGTGCTGGGCCTTGTCACGTTGATCCTGGCAGCGCTGGGCGTAATAGCAGCACGTATTTTCCGCCAGCAGGTAGCCTATTTGATTCTGGCATCGGTCGCGATATTAATCATTGCCATCGGCATTAATAATCAGGCGGCTTTATCAGGCGCATTGTATTACCTGATTCATTCAACCTTTATCGGCGCAGCCTTATTCTTATTGGCCGATGTGATTCGTCTGGCTCGCGGCACCCATGCTGATACCTTTACCAAAGCGACGCCCGTTGATCAGCCGATTCTGGTCGGCAGCGTCTTTATGGTGCTGGCAATTGCTGTGGCCGGTATGCCGCCATTATCAGGCTTTTTCGGCAAGGTGATGATACTGAATGCAGCGATTGTTCACAGCTGGTTCTGGACGATTCTGATTGTTGTTCTGCTGTCCAGTTTGATTATGATTGTCGCACTAGGCCGCACCGGTTCACTTTTGTTTTACAGTGTTCAGGCCGATGCCAAAAAAACTGCACCGGCGCTGAATAAAACGGCGTTTGCTGCCATTATTATGTTGTTGGTTACGAGCCCGCTGATGGTGTTACTGGCAAAACCGTTAACCGGATTTACGGATGCGGTTGCAGCGCAGCAAAACGACCATCGCAGTTATATTGATGCTGTTATGTCGTCACAACCCGTCACGGAGGTGAGCAAATGAGCAGATCACGCCTGTTTCCACATCCGGTTCTTTCGCTGATTTTATGGATTATCTGGCTGCTGTTAAATAATACGATCAGTGCCGGCCACATGGTTTTGGGTGCATTGCTGGCGATTTTCATTCCCTGGTTTACCTCCAGTTTCTGGCCAGAAACAATATACATACGCAAACCATTGTCATTGATGAAGTACATGGTATTGGTGTTATGGGAAATCATGATTGCCAATGTGGTGGTCGCTAAAATGATTTTAGACCGTGCTCATAAATTACAGCCTGGCTTTATTGCCTATCCATTAACGCTGGAGTCACCGATTGCGATTAGCTTGCTGGCGAATACCATTTCATTGACGCCGGGCACCGTGAGCTGTGACTTGTCCAAAGATGGACGTACTTTGTTGATTCATGCATTGCATATTGATGATGCAGCGACGATTAAAGCCGATATCGCCCGTAAGTTTGAGCAACCGCTTGAGGAGATTTTTGCCTGATGCTGACTATTGCGATTGCTATCAGTTTTGTTATGGTTGCCGCGGCGCTGCTGCTCAGCTTTATTCGTCTGGTCATCGGCCCAGATGTGCCGGACCGGATTCTGGCGCTGGACACTTTATATATCAACTCTATCGCCTTGCTGATTTTGCTTGGCATTCACCTCGATAGTGCTTTGTATTTTGAGGCGGCGCTGCTGATTGCTGTGATGGGCTTTATGGGAACGCTGGCGCTGAGCAAATATTTGCTGCGCGGCGATATCATGGAGTAAGTCATGCTGGAAAACATAATCGCTATTCTCATTATTATCGGTGGTTTTTTTACACTGGTCGGCTCAATAGGCCTGTTCAAGCTACCCGATTTTTACATGCGCCTGCATGGCCCGACCAAAGCCAGCACGCTGGGCGTTGGCGCGATTCTGATTGCCTCATCGGTGTATTTTTCCAGCAAATCCGGCGATGTCAGTTTGCATGAAGTGCTGGTCACCTTGTTTTTGTTTATTACCGCCCCCGTCAGTGCCCATCTGATGGCCAAAGCTGCAATTCATATCAAAGTGAAACAAGTCGAACGCACCCGTCAGATTGATAAAAATCAGTGACCGAATCCAGAAATCCCGAAATTTGGGTCGATGCCGATGCCTGCCCGGTAGTCATTAAAGAGATTTTGTATCGCGCCGCCACGCGTACGCAGACCCAAACGACTTTTATTGCCAACCACAGCTTAAGATTACCGCCCTCGCCTTATCTCAAATTTCAGCAAGTGCAATCCGGTTTTGATGTCGCCGATAATGAAATTGTCGAGCGACTGCAAAAAGGCGATTTAGTGATCACCGCTGATATTCCGTTGGCCGCCGAAGCCATCGAAAAAGGCGCATTGGCACTCAACCCCAGAGGCGAACTCTATACCACCGACACCATTCAGGCGCGGTTGACCATGCGTAATTTTATGGAAACCATGCGTAATAGCGGTGAACAAATGGGCGGCCCACCCGCCTTTCATCAACGCGACCGACAAGCGTTTGGTAATCAACTGGATAAGTGGTTACAAAAAGCAAACCGCTGAGTTGGAATTCTCTGTGTTACCGTTAGTCACAATGAGCATGTCACTAAAGGAAAATACCATGGTTAAAGGTACGGTTGATAATAACAATGATCCGGTTGAGACCAGCCTGACGCCAGATAAAAGCGCCGTTCACTTAACGCAATCAAGCGGTAAAAATGAGGATTCAGAACAAAACCGACGTGATTTAATACTGACTCATAAAGAAGCCGAAGCCGGCAGCCCAGACGACATGGCTGCTTGCGGCGAGGAAGATACAGGTTCCGGACTTGAGTTTTTAGTGACACGAAACGATCACCATAAGTAATCCGCAAACAAGTCAGCATGCCTTCTTGATTTGTCGCTTCCTTTTTCTATCTAACACTAACAGCCACGAAACAGCCATGCATGGATTAACTTGGTATAGCGCGGCATCACCACATAGACCATCAGC
>CAYYRO010000042.1:0-2419 GCA_964474075.1 uncultured Methylophaga sp. | reverse complement strand
GACGCGGTAAAGGCCGAGGCCGGCAGTCCAGACGACATGGCAGCATGCGGTGAAGAAGATACCGGTGCCGGACTTGAGTTTTTAGTGACACGAAACGATCACGACAAGTAATCCCAAACATCAAGTTGGCTTGCCCTATGGGTTTTTCGCTGCCTTTTTCTATCTAACAGCCACGAAACAGCCATGCATGAATTAACTTGGTATAGCGCGGCATTACCACATAGACCATCAGCACTACCGCAATACCGGTGATGAGAAAGGTATCCAGATAATGATTATCAGGCAGTCCCAGCTTATGAAGTGGCGGTAGCAAAAATGGCAATATCAGCACCAGCGGATAGATAGCTGACCAGGTGACCAATGCCTGTTTCCAGCGGATGGGAATTTTGGTATTTGCCTGCTCCGGCGTAAACCAAAAATCCAGCCCACTGTTAATATAAAAATCGTCCCCTTTCACCAACAATGGCGAAACTTTGGCTATCAGTTCACTGCGTTTGGCGGACTCCATCCAACCCCGTAAATGTGACTGCGTGTCAAAGCGGATAATAATAGTATAAGTTTCGGTCAACCCCGCGATGGGCCGGATTACATTCAAATCCAGATGCCCCGGTGAGCTTTTACAATGCGGAGCAATTTCATTTAACCATGCTTCATATTCGGCGTGTTTGTCCTTATCAACCTGATGGGTAATAACCGCCGTCGCGCCCTCGGTCAACGGATCCAAACGCTTTTGCTGCATAACTTACTTCCAAACACATGTACCAGAATCAATGTCTTCACTCTAACTAAGACCCTGTCGGAACAGTAATTAATGAATCAAAAGATCAGCCACTGATAAATCTATCAACGTTTAATTTTTCCATTTGATTTGAAATTCTATTTCTTCACCCTCTTCATCACGTTCGTGCTCAATGTTATAGAGTGCTCTGACAGGAACATAAATCCGTTCCCCTGCTATCTGGATTTCAAACCTTTCATCGTTTTCAATGGCATCAGCCAATCGACGTAATTTCTCAACAAACTCTTTGTTTGAGTATGATTTTTCAATATCTCTATCAGTTTTCATATGTTTATCCTTTTGCTCCATCAGTTTATTTATTTCGTACATTCCGTACTAAAAATGAATTGTTGGGGCCGCGTTTTAGTTCAAATAAATCAATGGCTTTAAACAGGCTACTGAGATTCTTAAAGCCATAATTTCGGGTATCAAATGAGGTCTTATTAGAGATATTTGAGCCAACCGGGCCAAGCGCCGCCCAGCCTTCTTCGTCTTCTGTTGCCTCGATGGCTTGCCGCAGCAAATGTATCAATTTTGTATCTGATTTGATGTTCTTGGGTTTAACCGTTGTTTTGGTGATTTCTTTTGCTTGATCCAAAAACAAAAACTTAGAACACGCGTTAACAAATGCCACCGGCGTTTTCCGCTCACCGAACCCTAACACAACCTTACCTTCCGCTAAAGCTCTGGTCACCATCGGCGTAAAATCACAATCAGATGACACAAAACACATCACGTCAATTTGCTTGGTGTACATGACATCCATCGCATCAATGACCAATGCGATATCTGACGCATTTTTACCTTTGGTTAAATCGTATTGCTGTATGGGTTGAATGGCATATTCATGCAACAGATCTTCCCAGGCCTTCAGCGAAGGTGACTTCCAGTTGCCATAGGCTTTACGAATAGTCACCACACCATAGTTTGCGACCTCGCTCAGAACATCCTCAAACTTACTCGCGGGCGCATTATCCGCATCAATAAATAAGGCTATTTTTTGTTTTAGTTCATCCATGTGAGTGCCTAAAACCAATAAATATTTGTAGATGATTAGTTATCTTATATTGAAATCAATTATGTCTGACACCTTTGATTTCTCGAATAGTAACAACCAAACCATAGCTCGCTACTTTATCAAAAAAACCAGACACCATTGTCCCACCATTAAATATAATTCTGACTTTACCCTTAATGTCGGCGAGCTCTGAAGCACGGTGATCTACAAATTCATTTCAGACAAACCCGGATGGTCATCTGGACGCCGGCCGAGAGGCCAGTGAAACTTGCGATCTGATTCTTTAATTGGCAAATCATTGATGCTGGCAATGCGCCGTTTCATTAAGCCTTGCTCGGTGAATTCCCAGTTTTCATTGCCGTAGGATCTAAACCAGTTACCTGCTGCGTCATGCCATTCGTAGGCGAATCTGACGGCAATTCGGTTGCCATCGGCTATCCACAATTCTTTGACCAGCCGGTAATCCATTTCTTGTTGCCACTTACGCTGCAGGAAAGTCACAATTTCATCTCGGCCGGATACAAATTCACTTCTGTTTCGCCATTGACTATCAGTGGTGTAAGCCATTGAGACACGTTCAGGATCGCGGCTATTCCAGGCATCTTCGGCAAGGCGAACCTTTT
>CAYYRO010000041.1:0-17587 GCA_964474075.1 uncultured Methylophaga sp. | reverse complement strand
GCTTCCTGCTGCGGATGATTGGCGGCTTGCAGCCATTCGGTGCTGTCTGCAGCATTCGTGATGGTCACTTTCAGTGGATTCAGCACACACATGGCACGCGCGGCGTTGTCATTCAAATCATTGCGGATCTCAAATTCCAGTTGGGCAATGTCAACAATCCCGTCTGTTTTTGCCACAGCAAGACCATTACAAAAAGCGCGTAACGCCGAAGCCGTTACACCGCGTCTTCTCATACCTGAAATCGTTGGCATTCTGGGGTCATTCCAGCCAGCAACGATTTTTTCATCGACCAGTTGTTTTAAATTGCGCTTGCTGGTCACCGTATAGTTGAGATTAAGACGACCAAACTCATACTGCTTAGGCTTTGAAGGCACCGGCAGGTTTTCAATAAACCAATCATACAAAGGACGGTGATCTTGAAATTCCAGCGTACAGATACTGTGGGTCACGCCTTCAATTGCATCGCCCTGTCCGTGGGCAAAATCATAGCTGGGATAAATGCACCACTTATCGCCGGTTTGGTGATGTGATTGTTTGCGAATACGATACAGAATCGGGTCACGCAAGTTCATATTCGGGGATGCCATATCGATTTTTGCGCGTAGCACACAAAAACCTTCAGCAAAATCACCCTGCTTCATTTTTTCAAATAAAGTAAGGTTTTCTGCCACGCTTCGGTTACGGAATGGTGATTCCTTGCCCGGCTTGGTCGCCCAGCCACGGTATTCACTCGCTTGCTCGGCAGTGAGATCACAAACGTAAGCTTTGCCTTGCTTAATGAGATGAATTGCCCATTCGTAAAACTGCCCGAAATAGCTTGAAGCATAGCGCACGTCACCTGACCATTTAAAACCCAGCCACTGCACATCTTCCATGATAGCTTCGATATATTCCTGCTCTTCTTTGGCAGGGTTGGTATCATCAAAGCGTAAATGACAGTCACCGCCAAATTCCTTGGCCAAACCAAAATTCAGGCAAATAGATTTCGCATGGCCAATATGTAAATAGCCATTGGGTTCAGGCGGAAAACGTGTAACCACTTTTCCAGTTACCCTGCCAGAATCAATATCTTCTTGAATGATTGTGCGTATGAAATTGTGGCTTGCAGCAGATTCCGACATAAGTAATGACAGTAGTTAAAAGTAAATGCGCATTATACGCTGTCAGCTGTGTCGGGTAACAGCGCTGTTTCGGCATGTTGCTTAAGAAAAAAGGTTTCGTCTTCACCTGAATTGCTGTGATGCACTATCATGGTGGTTTTTTAATAATTGTGGACACAAGCCGTCATGAAACTACTCTATCGCCATCTGGCTCCCCTGTTTTTTGCTTCTTTTTCACTGGCTGCCCAGGCGGAAGGTGGAGCTGCACAACCCAAAGTTAAGCTGGCCACCAATCACGGTGACATTGTTATAGCCTTGAATGCCGAAAAAGCACCCAACACCGTGGCAAACTTTATCCAGTATGTGGAATCAGGTTTTTATGACGGCACTATTTTTCACCGCGTGATTGAAAACTTTATGATTCAGGGCGGCGGTTTTACTGAAGATTTTCAGCAAAAAACCACGGAAAAGCCGATTCAGAACGAAGCCA
The DNA here is from genome assembly GCA_964474075.1 of uncultured Methylophaga sp. Taxonomy (GTDB): domain Bacteria; phylum Pseudomonadota; class Gammaproteobacteria; order Nitrosococcales; family Methylophagaceae; genus Methylophaga. The sequence goes on along the minus strand of CAYYRO010000041.1, from coordinate 15,997 downwards.
ATAATGGCCTGACCAACAAACGTGGCAGCATTGCCATGGCCCGCACCGGCGATCCACATTCAGCGACCGCACAATTTTTTATCAATACGGTTGATAACAGCTTTCTGAATTTCCGGGCTGAAACCACCAGTGACTGGGGTTACGCGGTCTTTGGTGAAGTGGTCGAAGGTATGGATGTAGTCGATAAAATCCGCAAAGTAAAAACTACATTACGCGGTCCACATCAGGATGTACCGGCTGAAAATGTCATCATTGAAAAAGCCGAAATGCTTAATTAATCAGCTTTTTAGATGAGCCAACTCTTTATTTCGGATCTGCATTTAAGTCCTGACCGGCCGGATTTAACCCGGCTGGTCACCGACTTTTTATTGGATCAGGAAAGGCCCGAAACACTTTATATTCTGGGTGATATTTTTAACACCTGGCTGGGTGATGATCTGGTATTACCCGAATATCAGCCGTTTATTGGCGCGCTTAAACAGCTGCATGACGAGGGCACAAAGATTTATCTGATGGTCGGCAATCGTGACTTTATGCTCGGTAAACATTTTGCCGAAGCCGTCGGTGCTGAATTATTGCCCGATCCGGTTATCCATTATTTTGATGAAACGCCGGTATTGCTGATACATGGCGATAGTCTATGCACTGATGATGTGAGTTATCAGCGTTATCGTAAAGTGGTAAGGAATCGTTTTTTGCAATGGTGTTTTTTACGATTACCACTGCGTTTCCGACAAAATATCTCCGACCAGATCAAAGCCAAAAGTAAGGCCAAAAAGCGCAGTAAAACCTTTGAAATCATGGATGTAAATCAACACAGCGTTGAAACGGTGATGAATGTGTATCAGGTCAATATTCTGATCCATGGTCATACACATCGGCCGGCGATCCACGATTTTCAGTCTCAAGGGCAAAAAAAATGGCGAATCGTGCTCGGCGACTGGCACGATTCACCCAGTTTTTTGGTATTTGAAGATGGCGTTTTCAGATTAGTCGATTCACGACTGGCATCCGATGAATTAACTTTTAATTTGTCAGTTTAGCGTTCTCATCGAGAATTTCTCGTAGCCGTGTCGGCGGTACATAACCGGGTAACATCTGACCATTTTCCAAAAATAACGCCGGGGTACCTTCAACCCCTAAACGCTGTCCAGTTTCATAATGCGCTATTACCGGATTATCCTTACAAACTTTGGCATCTTTAAGTTCACGCTCAGCTTTGGCATCGGTCATCGCCTGCTGTGGATCTTTAGCACACCAAACTTCAACCAGCTTTTTAGCTGATTCTGATTCAACGCCAGCACGGGGAAATGCCATATAACGAATGCCGATCCCCAATTCATTGTATTGCGCAACTTCTTCATGCAACTTGCGACAGTAAGCACAATCAACATCGGTAAAGACCGTCAGCATGTAGTCGGTTTTTTCAGGTGCGAAGATAATTAAATCTTCCGTACTTTGACGGCTGAGAATATCGCTTTTAATGCCAAGCTCACGTTTTTGGGTCAGATTTTCGCGATTTTCCAAGGACAATACATCACCCTGAATAAGATACTTACCATCCGATGTGAAATAATAAATACGATCACTGATGACCGCTTCAAATAAGCCACTGTCACCAAGCTCGGTAAGTGACTGCAACTGAATATCTGGCATTGCTTCTTGCAAGTCTGCACGCAACGACTTGGCCACATCAGATTCTTCAGATTTGACCACATCAGATCCTTCCGCGGTTTCCTCTGCACAAGCGTTACCAAAAGCCAATATCAGCATGGCCAAAAAAACAGTCCGGGTAAATTTCATTCAGCTTTCTCTTAATCGCGAAAATTATTAAATTGCAGTGGCATCTCGACGCTTTCATCGGCCCGCAACATGGCGATGATCTGTTGCAGCTCATCGCGTTTTTTGCCGGTCACCCGCACACTTTCACCCTGTACGGCTGCCTGGACTTTTATTTTGCTGTCTTTAATCAGTTTGACAACTTTTCGACTGACGTCTTTATCCAAACCCTCGCGGATGATGACATCCTGTTTGCGAAGTTTGCCGTCGCCTTTGGGATCTTTAACTTCCAGACACTTCACATCAATACTGCGTTTGGCCAGTTTCATACGCAGAATATCCAGCAACTGCTCTAATTGAAAATCACTGTCAGCAAATAACGTCAGTACTTTTTCAGACTGCTCAACGCGTGCCTCGGTTCCGCGAAAATCAAAGCGCGTCGTAAGTTCACGATTGGCCTGATCGACAGCGTTGGTCAGTTCATGTTTGTCTATTTCCGAGACAATATCAAAAGAAGGCATTGCCGCTCCTTAATGCTAAAAAATGTGGCGAGAGTTTAGCACGGCTTCACACTGCCGGCAGTTCATCCTCGTGGATGAAACTTGCTGTGCAAACTTTGTAGCCGTGCTTTGGCGATATGCGTGTAAATTTGTGTGGTCGATAAATCACTATGACCAAGCAGCAATTGCACCACCCGTAAATCGGCACCGTGATTCAGTAAATGGGTGGCAAAAGCATGTCGCAGGGTATGTGGTGACAGCGGTTTATCAATGCTTGCCTGCGCCGCGTAACGTTTAATAATGTGCCAGAACGCCTGCCGAGTCATGGCAGATCCGCGCCGGGTCGGAAATAAATCTTCGGTAGCATGGCCATAAATTAACTGCGGCCTGCTTTCCAGCAAATATTGCTGGCAATAATCCAGCGCGGTTTCACCCAATGGCACCAGCCGTTCTTTGTTACCTTTACCGACCACTTGGATTAAACCCTGCCGCATATTAAGCTGTTCAAGTTTTAAGCCCACCAGCTCTGAAACTCGCAATCCTGTTGCATAGAGCACTTCAAGCATGGTTCGGTCGCGCAACCCAAGCATGGCAAAAGTATCAGGCTGCGCCAATAAATCTTCGACATCCTGTTCCGATAACGTATCGGGTAAATGTTTGCTCAACCGAGGAGATTCGAGCATCGCAGTGGGATCTGATTCTCGCAGTCCCTCGCGGCACAAATAACGGTAATAACGCCTTAAACTGGAAATCAGTCTGGCATCACTGGTTTTTTTACGACCATCACGCAGCCGGGTCACCAGATAGGCTTCAATATGTTGCCGTGCGGCGCTGGGCAGGCCAGTGTCTTGTTTTTGCAGCCAGGCTGCAAACGCCATTAAATCGCGTTGATAGGCGACAACCGTATTTTTGCTTAAACCCGACTCCAACCAAAGACTATCCAGAAATGGCTGTAAATAGGCTGGCATAGGTGGTTTTTCAGCTGACTCAATTTTAGGCATCAGGAAATTTTAGCAGCTTCTTTTATTGGCATTAGCAATAGCTTCTCAGGCAAAAAAAAGGACCGCCGAAGCAGTCCTTGATTTTGCATATCGCTTTTGCGATTACAATTTTTCTTTGATACGTGCTGCTTTACCAGTCAAATCACGCAAGTAGTAAAGTTTGGCACGACGCACATCACCGCGGCGTTTCACTTCAACACTGGCAATGGCCGGGCTGTGTGTTTGGAAAACACGCTCAACACCAACGCCGCTGGACATTTTGCGGACAGTGAATGCAGAGTGCAGACCACGGTTACGTTTTGCGATAACCAGACCTTCAAAAGCCTGTTCACGCTCACGATCGCCTTCTTTGATCTTAACTTTTACGACGACGGTATCACCAGCAGCAAATGCCGGAATATCGCTTCTTAATTGTTCAGCATTAAGCTGTTCGATAATGTTGCTCATTGTTGTCTCCCCACTAATCCTAATCCTGCCCGCGCTCGGCAATAAATTCTTCCAATAAGGCTGCCTGTTCTTTATCCAGCGTTTTCGCTGTCAATAAATCAGGTCGCCGCAACCATGTTCGTCCTAAAGACTGTTTCAGGCGCCACTTACGTATTGCCTCGTGATCTCCGCCTAATAAAACCGACGGAACCGTGTCACCTTCTAACTGTTCAGGCCGCGTGTAGTGCGGATGATCCAGCAAGCCATCCATAAATGAATCTTGCTCTGCAGATTCCGCATCACCCAAAACCCCGGGCAGTAATCTTGCCATGCCATCAATCATGACCATGGCTGGTAATTCACCGCCGCTGAGAACATAGTCACCTATCGACCATTCCTCATCGACTTGCTGTTTTATCAGCCGCTCGTCAATACCTTCATAACGACCAGCCAGCAAAATTAAGCTTTTTTGCTGCGCCAGTTCACCGAGCCCAACCTGTGTCAGTTGTTTACCTTGCGGTGACAAGTAAATGACTTTACTGTCATCACCAAGTAATGTTTTGGCATTACTGATTGCCGCCAATAATGGAGCGACTTTCATAACCATGCCAGGGCCACCGCCATAAGGCCGGTCGTCAACGGTACGATGCTTGTCATCGGTAAAATCCCGAGGATTCCAAACCGTTACTTGCAAACGTCCGTTTTTAACCGCCCTGCCGGTCACACCAAAATCAGTGACCGCTTTAAACATTTCCGGAAACAATGAAATCACCCCAAGGTGCATTTCATCGACTCACAAATAATCTGATTGCCAATCAACCCGGATCTGCTGTTTAGTCAAATCCACGTTAAGGACAAATTTTTCCATGACAAACGGTATTAAATGCTGAGCCTCGCTACCCTCCTGCATGACCACCAGCACATCATTAGCACCAGTTTCTAGCAGATGATCGACTTTACCTAACACTTCATCGTCCGTATTAATCACGGTCAGGCCAATTAAATCAGCCCAATAAAACTCATCTTCATCAGCAGCTTGTAATTGGTCGCGACGAATCGCCAACTCACCACCAATCAGTGGTAATGCCTGATCGCGATCAATAACATTTTTAATGCTCATGACCACGGCCTTGCCTTGCAATTGACCGCCACTGATATTGATTTCTAACCATTGCCCCTGACGTTTCAGAAATAATGGTTTGTAACTCAAAATATTGTCGCGTGGGTCAGTGTAAGAAAACACTTTCACGCTGCCCCGGACACCAAACACACCGGAGATTTTACCTACCGGGATAAATTCGCTGGCTTCAGCCATAACGAAACACTCCGGTCAAAAATTAAGCGGCTTTACGCGCTACTTTAATTAATTGTGCTACACGCTCAGAAGTCTGTGCACCTTTGCTGACCCAGTGATCAACACGGTCCAGATCTAAACGTAAAGTTTCTTCCTGGCCTTTGGCAATCGGGTTAAAAAAGCCGATACGCTCAATGTAGCTACCATCACGTTTGTTACGTGAATCAGTGACTACGATGCCGTAGAAAGGACGCTTTTTCGCGCCGCTGCGAGTCATTCGAATTGTTACCATAAACCTGCCCGTTCAAAATCGGATGGAAAATATTGTTATTTTACGCACTTATGCTGCTTTTGCAAAGCGCTATATGCGTCTGATTTAGAAGGGCATGCCACCGCCGCCCATCGGCAGTTTGCCGCCAAGACCGCGCATCATTTTCGCCATGCCACCTTTTTGGCCCATTTTCTTCATCATTTTTTGCATTTGTGCGAACTGTTTGAGCAACCTATTCACATCCTGAATCTGGGTACCAGAACCCGCCGCAATGCGCTTTTTGCGTGAGCCTTTGATGATTTCGGGACGCCGTTTCTCTTTCGGTGTCATCGAGTCAATCATCGCTTCCATTTTGCGTAGTTCTTTGTCATTAGCCTGATTTTTAACGGCCTCAGGGATTTGCCCCATACCCGGCAATTTATCCATCAAGGCGCCAATGCCGCCCATTTTGCCCATTTGCCGCAGCTGATCACGAAAATCTTCCAGGTCGAAACCTTTACCTTTTTTCAGTTTGCCGGCGAGTTTTTCGGCAGCGCCGACATCCATTTTGCGCTGCGCTTCTTCGACCAGTGACAGGACATCGCCCATGCCGAGAATACGAGATACCAGGCGGTCCGGATGAAACGGTTCCAATGCTGTAGTTTTTTCACCGACACCGAGAAATTTAATAGGCTTGCCGGTGATATGCCGAATTGATAACGCCGCACCACCACGGGCATCACCGTCAGTTTTAGTCAGAATCACGCCGGTTAGTGGCAAAGCTTCATTAAAGGCTTGCGCAGTATTGGCGGCATCCTGACCGGTCATGCTATCAACGGTGAATAGGGTTTCTGCAGGATTGATTGCCGCATGAATGGCTTTGATCTCGCTCATCATGTCAGCATCGATATGTAAACGACCGGCGGTATCGACAATCAACACATCGGCATATTCTTTTTTGGCTTGTGCCAGTGCATTTTGCGCAATATCAACTGGATTTTGTCCGGCTTCACTAGGGAAGAATTTGGCTTCAACTTCGCTGGCTAATGTTTTTAGCTGTTGAATCGCTGCCGGGCGGTAAACGTCGGCACTGGCGACCATCACGGTTTTTTTATGACGTTCTTTTAAAAACCGGGCCAGTTTGGCAACACTGGTGGTTTTACCAGCGCCCTGCAAACCGGCCATTAAAATTACCACTGGCGGCTGATGGTTTAAATCCAGACCATCATTCGCCTCGCCCATGACGGCGGTCAGTTCATCATTAACAATTTTGATAAACGCCTGACCCGGTGTCAGGCTGCGCAACACATCCTGACCTAATGCGCGTTCTTTAACTTTACTGATGAATTCCCGCACCACCGGCAAAGCCACGTCAGCTTCAAGCAGCGCCATACGCACTTCACGTAACGTGTCTTTAACATTGTCTTCGGTAATACGGCCCTGGCCGCGCAGCTTTTGTAGCGTACCGCTGAGTCGGTCACTTAAACTATCAAACATAATTTTTTTCCCGTGAAAACGGTCGATTGGCTTTGAAAATAATTACCGCAGATTATACCTGATTGGTATCACCATCCTTGAAACATCGTTTATCATGCAAGTTGCATTTCTTTGCTATGTCGGAATAAAGGATTACCCTCAATGGCCATTGCCAACGCTTTAGCCTTTCTGCTGTATCTTTGCTGTAGTGTCATTTTAATCCGTGGCTTTGTAAAACGAGATACCAGTCGACCGGTAAAAAGTCTGCCGATTGGCATTTTGACAGTACTGGCTTTGGTTTTTCATGCCGCCCATTTGTTTTTTATTATGCAAGCAGCGGGTGGCTGGGATTTGAGCCTGATGACCATGTTGTCACTTGCCGCCTGGATCATGGCTTTTATAGCGTTTGTCGGTGGCTTTCGCTGGCCTGACTCCCCGCCGGGCATTGTCATTTATCCGCTGGTTGCATTGATATTAATGATGGTTTTTGAAGTGCCCTCCCCTAGTAATAAACAGCTTCAGGATCCGGCACTTGAGTGGCATATTTTGCTGTCTATTGCGGCCTACAGTTTGCTGATGCTGGCCGCCATTCAAGCGATTGTTTTAGCCATACAGGAAAAACAACTACGCCAGCATAATGCGGGGGGGCTGCTGCGTAAACTTCCCCCCATGCAGACGCTCGAACGTGGTTTGTTTCAGCTCATTATTAGTGGTTTCTCGCTGCTGACGTTGGGGCTGATTACTGGATTTGTGTTTGTCGAAAACTTCTGGGCACAACATCTGGCACATAAAACCATTCTGTCGATCGTCGCCTGGGGCGTTTTTGCCTGCTTATTATGGGGTCGTCGTCAACATGGTTGGCGTGGACAAACTGCAGTGCGCTGGACCTTGGCAGGTTTCGGCTTTTTATTGCTGGCCTATGTCGGCAGTAAAATTGTTCTTGAATATATTTTGCAGGTTAATTGATAGTGCTGGAAGAAACATCATTATTACTGTTATTCATCATCTTGTTTTGCTTGCTGGTGATGTCGGCTTTTTTCTCCAGCTCAGAAACGGCGTTAATGTCGCTGAATCGTTATCGGATGCGTCATCTCGCACAGCAAGGTCATCGCGGCGCATTAATTGCTGAGTCACTGCTGGCAAGGCCAGATCGACTGATAGGCTTAATCCTGCTCGGTAATAATTTCGTTAATATTTCCGCGTCTTCTATTGCCACCATTATCGGTCTGAAATTGCTTGGTGAGAATGGCATTCTGGTCGCCACTTTGGTACTGACGTTGGTTGTGTTGTTATTCGCTGAGGTCATGCCAAAAACCATGGCTGCGCTGCATCCCGAGCGCGTTGCCTATCCAGCCAGCTTTATTCTCAAGCCATTACTGTGGATTTTATATCCGCTGGTTTGGATCATCAGTCTAATCACCCGCTGGCTTTTGGGTTTATTAGGCGTTTCAGCAGAAGACGCCAAGTCCACAGCCATTAATGTTGAAGAATTAAAAGTAGCCTTAATGGAAGCTGGCAGCATGATCCCGCGCAGCCATAAAGATATGTTGATGAGTATATTGGAGCTTGAGCAAATCACTGTTAACGATGTTATGGTGCCGCGTAATGAAATTGAAGGCATAGATATAAATATGCCCTTTAATGACATTATCAAACAGCTGTCGCATTGTGGCTATACCCGGCTGCCGGTATATCAGGACTCGATGGATAATATTGTCGGTATGCTACATGTACGAAAAGCCCTGAATTTGCTCACCCAAGATAATCTCAACGCGCAAACGTTGAACAATATAGTTAAAAAAGCCTATTTTGTCCCTGAAGGCACTTCATTAAATACCCAGCTGATTCAATTTCAGCGTAACTTGCGCCGTACCGGTCTAGTGGTCGATGAGTATGGTGATTTGCTGGGGCTGATTACCCTTGAGGATATTTTCCAGGAAATCGTCGGTGAATTTACTGCCAGCACCATCGATGATGATAAGGATATTCATCCTCAGGCAGATGGTAGTTTTCTGATAAACGGTACGGCCACCATCCGTGAAATTAACCGTAATAATCAATGGCATTTGCCGACTGATGGTCCAAAAACGATTAACGGTCTGGTACTGGAAATGCTGGAAAGTATTCCGGATCCAGGCGTCAGTCTGCGGGTAGAAGATTACGTCATAGAGGTCATTCAAACAGCCGACAACATTATTAAAACGGTGCGTATTCGCAGTATCGAAACCGAGATTATTGAGGCTGACTCAGAAAGCGCCTGACTATGACATTACGAATCAAAGCCTGCGGTCTTAATGAGATTGATAAAAGCTCGCTCAAATCGATGCTCAGTCTGGCAGCTGATTTGTTAAGTCATCCCTGGGTGTTAAGCGATGACACGCAGGCTGAGCTTAAAATCTATTGTTTTGATTATCCGGAAGGTCTTAGTGCCTGGCAACAGCGAGAAGAAAATGGTCTCAGCGCTTTATTGACCAGTCACGGCAATGTTACTGAAGCCGTTGATATTATTATCAAAAAACCGTTACGCACCGCGAACTTTTCAGAAGCATTAAATCTGATTGATGACCAAATTCGTGGCCCAAAACCGCAAAAAATCATACCATCAGCAGCTATGCCAGCAGTCAGGTCCTCTAAACCTGAAACACCCTCAAAACTTGTTGGTTGGGCTACAAAGTTAAATCAACAATTATTAGCACGCCGTAAACCAGCAAACGATTTACCACCACTTAATTTAAAACTTCCCAACATTGAGCCCAGTAAAAAAGCCGACACTTTTACCGATCCGTCTCTTTTGGCCACTTGGTTGCAACAATTACCAGCCGATCCGCATCAGAAAATCAGTACGTTGCTCAGCCATTTACAAACATTGAGCGGCCTCAATTTAAGCGTGCAAAAAACACTGCCACTACTCGAAGAATACCGGCAGACGCTGAGTAAAATGGTGTTTGAACGAGACAGCGCAGCATTACGTGCTGACAGCCGGCAATTAACTGAAAAACGTAAATTTTTACGCCAATTTCAGCAATCATTACATCTGCTTGCTATGCAATATCTCCACTGTGCTAAGCAACAATATCAACGCGGTCAACGGCCTTCTGAAAATAATTTATATTTATTGTGCCTGCTGCACGGTGCTGAGGTCTTAGCCTGGCAAATCTTGCATGCCTACCAGCATTATCAACAGCCTTCTGACAACGGATATTGGCAGTTGCACCAGCTCTACTTATATTTAGAGGCTGCCGGTTGCCTGAAACGCATTCCGGAATTTAATAAAAAACCGGCAAATGTCAGTGACTTTTATAATATATACGGGCAAATTCTGTTGACCGGTATTGCCGATCCCTACAGCATGCCGCGTTTTGCGGTAGTCAAAATGTTTCAATTGCTGGCGCCATTAATTGCCGATACAGAGATGGGCCTGCTCAGTGAAAAACAGATGCATATCACCAGTCAATTTTTGCTGACAGGTCATTTTTGTATCGATTGCCAAGCAGATAATTTACCACAGGCAATGGCCCGGACTGCGCCGGAAATTCGCATGGCTAAGACAACCCGTCTGCTCAATGTTCAGGCTTTATTAAGGCAAATAGACAAATTGATGAAACATCAACAGTCGCTGAGTAGTATCGAAAAGCACTTGTTGAATCAGGCAATTCCTCAATTAAACGGTAGTTATGAACGGCGCAGTGACCGGCTGTCATTGCCAAAACCGCGAACCGTTGGTGTCAATTATGGTCTGAAATCAATCCATGCCCTGTTATCCGGTGATGTTTTGGCAACGCAGCAACAATGGACGATGCAAAATGAAGGCACAGAGGGATTAATGCTGACGCGCAATACCGCCGATTGTAAAAATATTAATATCGGTGATTTGCTGGCCATCAGTGAATCGCCATTATTGCCGAAGCTGGGCGTGGTTCGATGGTTACATATTGGCACCGATCAAACACAGATAGGTCTGGCATTACTGGCCGGTGAAGTCAGCGCTGGGTATTGTACGCCAGATGGTGAAGCGGCACAGATTTTCGCTTTATTATTATCAGTGCCTGACAAGCCCAGTTTGCTGAGTGAAAAAGGTTTATTTAGCCCTAAACGTAAACTACGTTTAAAAACCAACGACGAGCCATTACTGGTTGAAGCCAATCAACGCTACGACAGCACGCTGGATTACGATTATTTCAGCTATAAAGTCTTGAAGATTTCGTAATCCTGCCGCCATCGCTTATCATGTTTTCAGGATTTTTTAGCATAGGACTTCATCATGCGCACCCTTATCAAAGTCATCGTTATTGTTTTGGTTCTGGCCGTTGCAGCACTGGCAGCCATTCCTTTTGTCGTTGACCCTAATGATTACAAAGATGAAATTGCCAGTCAGGTCGAAAAAGCCACCGGCCGGCAACTGAGCATACAAGGCGATATTGGTCTGTCGGTGTTTCCTTGGATTGCGTTGGAAATGGGACAATTATCTTTAAGCAATGCCAGTGGTTTTAAGGCTGATAGCTTTGCAAAGGTCAACAACGCTCAGATCCGCATCAAATTATTGCCATTGCTTAAGAAAGAACTGGAAATGGATACCATCGTGCTTGATGGCTTGGTGCTCAATCTGGAAACCGATAAAGACGGCAATACCAACTGGCAAGATCTAACAAAACCCGATCCTGAGACACAAGCCGAAATTAAAGAAGCAGCTCCCGAACCAGCCAAAGACGCACCACCTGCATTGGCTGCCATCAGCATTGCAGGTGTGAAATTGAGCAACGCTAATATTCTTTGGTCCAATGCACAAACAGGCGAAAACTATCAATTACGTAATCTGAATCTCGATACCGATCCATTGGTTCCGGGTGAACCGACAGCACTCAATATGAATTTTGATTTAATCAGTGCTAAACCTGAAGCCAAAGCCTATGTCACGCTGGCAACGCAACTAATGGTTGATATTGAAAAACAGCAATACCAATTCGATAACCTGAGTTTAACCACGCTTGCTGAAGGCAAAGAACTATTCATTGATAAAGTTAATCTCAAGCTGAATGCTGATATTGCTGCTGATATGACTAAGCAAATGGTTACCTTACGTGATTTTAATCTTGAAACCATTGCCAGCAATAATGAGCAAAAATTAACGGCGAAGTTAACCGGTGAAGTCGATGCTAATCTCGCCAGTCAGTTATATACCGTTAAAAACTTGTCCGTAGATGGCAATATCAGTGACCCGGCGCTGCCCGGTGGTAATACTGACATTCAATTAAGTACCGATTTGAGCGCCGATTTAGCCAAACAAACCCTATCGCTCGCTGATTTAGCGCTGCAAGTTCAGGATCTGATGGTTAACGGTAAAATCGATGCACGCGATATTCTTGCCGAAAAACCTGCTTTTAATGGCAACATCCAAATCAAACCATTTAACCTTCGCAAGCTGGCTGGCGATATGAATATCGAGTTGCCCGAAATGGCTGACAACAACACGTTGGAAAATGTAGCCTTGCAAACGCAATTAGAGGGTTCCAACACCCATATTAACGCCACCGGCTTGCAGCTGACATTAGATCAAAGTCAGATCACTGGACAATTTGGCGTAGAAAACTTTGCCAAGCCTGCTTATCGTTTTGATTTGAACTTAGACGAAATCGATGCTGATCGTTATCTGCCGCCGGTTAAGGAAGGTGATCAAAAAAGTGCCCCACCAGCCACTGCTGCAGCGGGTGGTGCAGCTGAATTACCACTGGATACTTTGCGTGACATTAATGCCAAAGGCAGCCTGAAAATTGGCAAACTTAAAGCGAGCGGTATCACCAGTGAAAATGTAGTTGTGACCATTGATGCTAAAGACGGCTTGATTAAATTAAATCCCATGCAAGCCGATTTATATCAAGGGAAATACCAAGGTAATGTTAGCGTGGATGCTCGTGGTGATGTTTTAAAGTTGGCCATTGATGAGCGTTTACAAAGTATCCAAGCCGGTCCACTATTAAAGGATTTGACCGGTGATGATAAAATTTCCGGTAAAGCGGATGCTACCATTAAGCTTAATGGTAGCGGTAAAGATATAGACGCCATTAAACAAACACTTTCTGGTAATGGTAATTTTTCGTTTAGTGATGGTGCTTTGAAAGGCATTAATATTGCTGAAACTATTCGTAAAGCAAAAGCCGCGTTAAGCGGTCAAAAGCTAACAGATACCGCTGTTCCTGAATCGACTGATTTCAGTTCATTAAGCGGTTCTTTCACCGCTAATAATGGCATCATTAATAATGATGATCTGGAAATGATGTCGCCACTTTTGCGTGTCAATGGCAAAGGCAGTGCCAGCCTGCCAAAGGAAACCATCGACTATAACCTTCGGGTCTCGATTGTTGGTACTTCCAAAGGTCAGGGCGGTAAAGAATTGGAAGAGCTTAAGGGCGTGACTATTCCAATTAAGATTACCGGTACCTTTTCTGAGCCAAAACCGAGTGTCGATTTAGCGGCGATTGTTAAAGAACAAGCGTCCGGTGAACTGAAAGCCAAGGCAGAAGAAAAACTCAAGGAAAAACTCGGTGATGATCTGGGTGGTTTATTAGGTGACGCCTTAGGTGGTAAAAAAGCCTCAGAGGCAGATGCAGCGGCTGAAACTGAAAGCATCGAACCGACAACTGCTGATGAAACATCGGAACCAGTGGAGGAAGCGCCAGCCGAGGAAGAACCTTCTATTGAAGAACAGCTTAAAGAAGACGTTAAAAATAAATTAAAAGGTTTGTTCTGATTTGCATGCCCCTGCCGCGGCATCATGCTGCGGCAGCACTGTTATGACCATAAGCCAAGATTTCAGCGAGCGTTTGCTTAACTGGTTTGATAAGCATGGTCGTAAGAATCTGCCATGGCAGCAACCAGCATCGCCCTATCGCGTCTGGCTCTCCGAGATCATGCTGCAGCAAACGCAGGTGACGACGGTCATCCCCTATTTTCAGCGGTTTACCGAGCGTTTTCCGGATATACACACACTTGCCAGCGCCAGTGCTGATGAAGTTTTGCAATATTGGGCCGGGCTAGGATACTACGCCCGAGGCCGTAATCTGCATAAAGCTGCGCAATTACTTATTAAAAATCATCAGGGTAAACTGCCGGCAGATTTTCAGGCGTTGTTAGCATTACCCGGGATCGGCCGTTCTACCGCAGGAGCCATTATGGCACTTGCTTTTAAACAGCCTTATCCTATCCTTGATGGAAATGTGAAACGGGTATTGGCTCGTTACACTGCCGAGCCTCGCTGGCCCGGCGAAAAACAGGCTGAAGCCGATTTATGGCAATTGGCAGAACACTTACTGCCAAATCAACGCATTAATGATTATATTCAAGCACAGATGGATTTAGGTGCAACGTTATGTACCCGGAGCAAACCACGCTGCGAGGATTGTCCATTAAATGTGGATTGTCAGGCTTTTCTGGCTGGCAAGCCAAAAGCCTATCCGGTTAGTAAACCCAAAAAAGTCATTCCTCATAAGCAGATCCGCTGGCTGGTGTTTCATCATGATGGCCAACTATTATTGGAAAAACGGCCTGAAATCGGCATCTGGGGCGGTTTATGGAGCTTTCCGGAAATACCTGTAGATGCGCAACTGAGTTCTATGCTCAGTGAAGCAAATATAAATGACTTCCAGGCGCTGGCAGATATTCGCCATGCTTTTACCCATTACCGGCTGACCATTACGCCGCTGCTAATTGAACTCAATCAGTCGGTTTTGGCAATCCGTGACACGGATCAGCAACGCTGGGTTAAAATAGAAAATATCACTTCGCTGGGCCTGCCGGCACCGGCGAAGACATTAGTACAACAATTAGCTAGAGGTTTTTAATGGCACGCACTATACATTGCATCAAACTCGATAAAGAAGCTGAAGGTATGGATTTTCCGCCCTACCCCGGCGAGTTGGGCAAACAGCTGTGGGAATCCGTTTCAAAAGAAGCCTGGCAAATGTGGCTGAGCCAACAAACAATGCTGATTAATGAATATCGGCTGTCGTTAGCTGATCCAAAATCTCAGGCGTTTTTAAAAACCGAAATGGAGAAATTCTTCTTCGGTGAAGGCTCAACGCCACCAGCTGATTTTGTCCCTGAAAAGTGATAAAAAAGCCTGAAAACGCGCATATGACGGAATAATGTCAATTTTTTGATTTACCTAAAACCAAAATCTTAAATTCATTACCCGCCAGCAAGGCAGCCTGTTTTTTACAGTAAAAACAAATGGTTACAACAACAATAAGTCTGGCATAAGTCAATTATTGCAAAAAAAACATAAAAAAAGTTTGCTCAAACTTAAAAATAAACGTGACTTTTTGCCTTTTTTTGGGCGTACAATGAAGTCAGTCTCTTTTAGGGGACAGTAGAAAGCCGGTTTAAAAGTTAGATCGGCAATGTATCAGAAATTGAGGTTGATATGGCAGAGCAAGTTACAGGTACAGTTAAATGGTTCAATGATGCAAAAGGATTCGGTTTTATTGAACGCGCTGATGGTCCGGATGTGTTTGTCCACCACAGTGCAATCAAATCTGATGGCTTCAGAACATTAAAAGAAGGTCAGGCAGTTACCATGGAAGTAACGCAGGGTCAAAAAGGCCCACAAGCAGAAAACGTCGTTCCAAGCTAAAGATCTCGCAATTTTTTGCATAAAAGCCGGTGCTGGTCACCGGCTTTTTTTTGCCTGATCGCTTTCATACTTGACCATTTACTTTGAAAGCGCACAATAAACTTTATTTTGATTTGCACAAGGACGCTGAGATGAAACCATCCAGCCTAACGATACTGATGCTACTGCTGATAACGCCCGCTGCACAAGCTGATTGGGCCAAAATGTTTAAGGATTTCAAAGACGCTGGTAAGTCAATGCTCGGTCAGGAAGACAACATGACTGAACTCGATAACGACACCATGATTAATGGCCTTCGTGAAGCATTGGAAGTTGCCACTCGACGTGCAATTTCAAACGTAAGCCAACAAGGCGGTTATCTGAATAATCCTGAAATCCATATTCCGCTGCCGCCACGGGTGCAGCAGGCATCTGATTTGATGAAACAATTGGGTATGAGTCAATTAGCCGATAATTTTGAAACTACCATCAATCGGGCCGCTGAAAATGCTGCACCGCAGGCCACTGAACTGATGATTAATGCCATTAAAAAGATGACCATTGAGGACGCCAGAAATATTTTACAAGGCGAAAATGATGCGGCCACACGATATTTTGAAGACAAGACCCGGTCGCAGCTGACGACATTGTTCTCACCGGTGATTG
>CAYYRO010000040.1:11985-18095 GCA_964474075.1 uncultured Methylophaga sp. | reverse complement strand
GGTGGACGCTCTAACTCAGGTGAGGTTGGTGAATATCCAGCCCGGTACGGTAACGAGCGGGTCTCGAAGATTAAACAAATCGCCTCTGGCCGGTTTGGTGTGACGCCGCATTATCTGGTGAACGCTGAAGTATTGCAGATCAAAATCGCCCAGGGTGCCAAGCCGGGTGAGGGTGGTCAGTTGCCGGGCGGTAAAGTCAATCAGATGATTGCCACGTTACGTTTTTCTGTGCCGGGCGTGACGCTGATTTCACCGCCGCCGCATCATGATATTTATTCAATTGAAGATTTGGCGCAGCTGATTTTTGACTTAAAACAGGTCAATCCGGATGCATTGGTATCGGTCAAACTGGTATCGCAAGCCGGCGTCGGTACAGTAGCCGCGGGTGTTGCTAAAGCTTATGCCGATTTGATTACTATTTCCGGCTATGACGGTGGTACCGGTGCCAGCCCGCTGACATCAGTGAAATACGCGGGTGGTCCGTGGGAATTAGGTTTGTCGGAAGCCCATCAAACACTGCGAGCCAATGATTTGCGTGACAAAGTGCGCCTGCAAACAGATGGTGGCTTAAAAACCGGTCTCGATGTCGTTAAAGCAGCTATTCTGGGTGCTGAAAGTTTTGGTTTTGGCACCGGTCCGATGGTGGCGCTGGGTTGTAAATATTTGCGTATTTGCCATCTGAATAACTGTGCAACCGGTGTTGCAACACAGAATGAAAAATTGCGTACCCAGCATTTTATTGGCTTACCGCAAATGGTCATGAACTACTTCCAGTTTGTTGCCCGCGAAACTCGTGAATGGCTGGCGAAGCTGGGTGTGCGTAGTTTGCAGGATCTGATTGGCCGTACTGATTTACTGGAAGCCTTGCCGGGCAATACGCCGAAACAGAACAAGCTGAATTTAGAGCCACTGTTATCGACAGCGGGTATTGCTGCTGATAAACCGCAGTTCTGCCTGGAGCCGAAAAATGAGCCTTACGATAAAGGCGAGTTGGCTGAGCAAATGGTTGCCGAAATGAAACAGGCGATCGTTAATAAAACCGGCGGTGAATTTAAATTTACCGTCCGTAATATTAACCGCTCGATTGGTGCCCGCGTATCTGGCGAAATTGCCAAACTTTATGGCAACTACGATATGGCCGACAAACCGCTGCGGGTCAAACTGAAAGGTTCGGCTGGTCAGAGTTTTGGTGTGTTTAACGCCGGTGGTCTGGAAATGTATCTGGAAGGCGATGCCAACGACTACGTCGGTAAAGGCATGGCGGCCGGTAAGCTGGTCATTTATCCTTCACCGGAAAGTGATTTTGAAACTCAGAATGCCAGCATTATTGGTAATACCTGTTTGTATGGTGCGACCGGCGGTGAGTTATATGCTGCAGGTAAAGCCGGTGAACGATTTGCTGTACGTAACTCGGGTGCCACAACAGTCGTTGAAGGTGTCGGTGATCATGGTTGTGAATACATGACCGGTGGTGTCGTCGTGGTACTGGGTGAAACCGGTCTCAACTTCGGTGCAGGTATGACCGGTGGTCTGGCTTATGTGCTGGATGGCGACGATAGCTTTGCTGAGCGTTATAACACTGAGTTAGTCGAGCTGCTGCGTATTGATAGTGACGAAATGTCAGAAGCTGCCTTGCATTTGAAAGGTTTGATTGAAGATCATGTTCGTGAAACTGGCAGCGTTTGGGCGCATCAGATCCTGGATCGATTTGAGCATTCACTGAAATCTTTCTGGCTGGTGAAACCTAAAGCGGCAACACTGGATGGACTGCTGAAAATTGCTACTAAAGCGGCCTGAGCCGGTAAACAAAAAAGATAATGATGAAAAAAAATAATTTTCAATTTTTAGAAGTAGGCCGGGTTGACCCGAAGAAATTGGCTGCCGATGTGCGCGTCAAGGAATTCGGTGAAATTTATGGCGAATTTGATGCACCGCAAGCGGCCGAACAATCGGATCGTTGTCTGGAATGCGGTAATCCCTATTGTGAATGGAAATGTCCGGTTCATAACTACATTCCAAACTGGTTGAAACTGGTCAGTGAAGGCAATTTAGAGCAGGCTGCTGAGCTGGCGCATCAAACCAATACACTGCCGGAAATTTGTGGTCGGGTTTGTCCGCAAGATCGGCTTTGTGAAGGCGCTTGTACATTAAATGATGGCTTTGGTGCTGTGACCATCGGTTCGGTTGAGAAATACATTACCGATACGGCCTTATCACAAGGCTGGCGGCCGGATTTATCGAATGTTAAAGCTACCGGCAAACGAGTGGCCGTGATTGGTGCCGGACCTGCGGGTCTTGGCGCTGCTGACGTGTTGATCCGTAATGGTGTGCAGCCCGTCGTCTTTGATCGGTATCCGGAAATCGGCGGTCTGCTGACCTTTGGTATTCCTGAATTTAAGCTGGAAAAAGAAGTAGTCAAACGTCGTCGTGAAGTGCTGGAAGGCATGGGCGTTGAGTTTCGCTTGAATACTGACGTCGGCAAAGACGTCGAATTTCAGACGTTGATTGATGAATATGACGCCGTGTTCCTTGGTATGGGGACCTACACCTACATGAAAGGTGGTTTCCCCGGTGAAGATCTGCCGGGCGTGCATGAGGCATTACCTTATTTGGTTGCCAATAATATGCAAATGTTGGGCTTACCAACCGACAGTTATGTCTCGATGAAAGGTAAAAATGTCGTGGTACTGGGCGGCGGTGATACGGCGATGGACTGCAACCGCACCGCGATTCGTCAGGGCGCGAAAACGGTATCCTGTGCTTACCGTCGTGACGAAGAAAACATGCCAGGCTCGCGTCGCGAAGTTAACAATGCCCGTGAAGAAGGTGTGCAGTTTTTATGGAACCGTCAGCCCGTTGAACTGATCGGTGATGAAAATGGCGTCACGGGCGTTAAAGTCGTTACCACAGCATTAGGCGCAGCCGATGAACGTGGCCGTCGTCGTCCGGAACCGGTACCTGGCAGTGAAGAAATCATCCCGGCTGATGCCGTGGTTATTGCCTTTGGTTTCCGGCCAAGTCCGGCGCCATGGTTTGAAAAATTCAATATTGGTATCGATGACGGTGGCCGTGTTAAAGCACCGGCTGATGGCGGTGTCGCTTATCAAACCACCAACCCGAAAATCTTTGCCGGTGGCGATATGGTGCGCGGTTCTGACTTGGTGGTAACCGCTGTTTGGGAAGGTCGGGAAGCAGCTAAAGGCATTCTGGATTACCTGGAAGTGTAATAATCCGCTTCGATGCAGTTATTAACGCACTGCGCGTGTCAGATTCATTCAATCCGGCCGCCAGTGCGTTTTTTATGCGGCATTATAATTAGGAGACACCGTGTCAGAACTGAAAAATGACCGCTATCTGCGGGCGCTGTTAAAACAACCGGTAGATAAAACCCCAGTGTGGATCATGCGTCAGGCGGGTCGGTATTTGCCTGAATATCGTGCCGTTCGTGAAAAAGCCGGTGACTTTATGACCTTGTGTCGTACGCCTGAGCTTGCCTGTGAAGTGACCTTGCAGCCATTGCGCCGTTTTGATCTTGATGCCTCGATTATTTTTTCCGATATTTTGACTATCCCTGATGCCATGGGGCTTGGGCTGTATTTTGTCAGCGGAGAAGGCCCTAAATTTGAGCGCACTATTCGCACGGCCGCCGATGTCGAAAAGCTACCATTGCCAGATATGGCAGACAGTCTGGGCTATGTCATGGATGCCCTGCGGCTTACCCGCCGGGAAATCGATGGCAAAGTACCATTGATTGGCTTTAGTGGCAGTCCGTGGACTTTGGCTTGTTATATGGTGGAAGGTAGTTCCAGTAAGGACTTTGCTAAAGTTAAAGGCATGGCTTTTGATGCGCCAGAAGTCATGCATGCATTGCTGCAAAAACTGGCAACGTCAGTCACCGATTATTTGAATGCCCAGATTGAAGCCGGTGCGCAGGCTATTATGTTGTTTGATACCTGGGGTGGCAGCTTAAGCGGGCCTAATTACCGCGAATTTTCGCTGCAATATATGCAGCAGATCATGGCCGGTCTGAAAAAAGAAAATGATGGCCGGCGGGTGCCGGTCACGATGTTTACCAAAGGTGGCGGACAGTGGTTAAGCCATATGGCTGAAAGTGGTGCTGATGCACTGGGCCTTGACTGGACGACCGATATGTCTTTGGCCCGTTATCAGGTGGGTGACAAAGTCGCATTACAGGGCAATATGGATCCTTGCGTGCTTTATGCATCACCGCAGCGAATTGAAACCGAAGTTAAAGATATTTTGGCCAGTTATGGTCACGGTAGCGGTCATATATTTAACCTTGGCCATGGCATTCATCCGGCCATTAACCCTGAACATGTGGCCGCTTTGATTGATGCCGTGCACAAGCATTCAGTGCCGTATCATCAGTAAATCTTAAATGACAGACAATAAAAAAGGGCCGGTAAAACCGGCCCTTTTTGTTAACACCTTATGTGATGTTACTTGGTGTTGCTGGAAAACTCTGGATAAGCTTCCATACCACATTCCACCAAATCCACACCTTCGGCTTCTTCTTCTTCGGTGACACGGATTCCCATCACCATCTTCAGGATTGACCAGACAATAAAGCTGGTAACAAATACCCAGACGAAGATAGTCGCTGCACCGATGATTTGGGCAGAGAAGCTCGCATCAGGGTTGGTCAACGGCACGGCCAACAGACCCCACAGACCGACCACACCATGCACAGAGATAGCACCGACCGGGTCATCAATTTTCACTTTGTCCATGAAGACAATTGAGAAAACAACAATCAGACCGCCGACCGCACCGTTGATAGTTGCAATCAGTGGTGTTGGGGTGTCAGGACCCGCAGTAATTGCAACCAGACCCGCTAACGCACCGTTAAGGATCATGGTTAAATCTGCTTTACCGAACATCAGTTTGGCAACGATCAATGCCGCAAGAGCACCACCGGCAGCAGCGGTATTGGTATTCAGGAATACCATGGCAACCGCATTAGCACTGGCCATATCGCCCAGTTTCAAAACTGAACCACCGTTAAAACCAAACCAACCCATCCACAGGATGAAAGTACCTAAAGTCGCTAAAGGCAGATTAGCACCCGGAATCGGACGTACTTCACCGTTAGGACCATATTTACCTTTACGGGCACCCAGCAGAATGACACCAGCCAATGCTGCAGCAGCACCAGCCATATGTACGATACCGGAACCGGCAAAGTCTAAGAAGCCAATATCACCGAGGTTATACATGCCAAATACATCAGCACCACCCCAAGTCCAGGCACCTTCCATTGGATAGATAAATGCAGTCATCACGACAGCAAATGCCGCAAATGCCCACAACTTCATACGCTCGGCAACTGCACCCGACACGATAGACATCGCGGTTGCAACAAACACAACCTGGAAGAAGAAGTCAGAAGCAGATGAATAAACCGCACCACCTTCAAAGCCTTCTTCAGCAGAAGCTGCCAATGCATCGGCAACCAGGGTTTCGCCACCATCAATACCTGACAGGAACAAGCCACCGCCGTACATGATGTCGTAACCGATAACCAGGTACGAAATCGATGCAATTGAAAACAACATGACGTTTTTAGTCAGAATTTCAGTGGTATTTTTTGCGCGAACCAAGCCAGCTTCAAGCATTGAGAAGCCTGCCGCCATCCACATAACCAGAGCACCACAAACTAAAAAGTAAAAGGTGTCCATGGCATATTGGAGTTGGAAGATTTGATTTTCCATATTATTAACTCCTCAAGCTTACAGAGCGTCAGTACCGGTTTCGCTGGTGCGAATCCGGACCACTTGCTCTAATGGGTAGACGAAAATTTTGCCATCACCGATTTTGCCGGTGTTAGCACCCTTGATAACCGCTTCAATCACCTGCTCGACAATGCCGTCATCGACGGCGATTTCCAGCTTCAGTTTCGGCAAGAAATCGACGACGTACTCTGCACCACGATACAGTTCGGTATGGCCTTTTTGACGACCAAAACCCTTAACTTCAGAAACGGTTAAACCCTGCACACCAATTTCTGACAGTGATTCACGGACATCATCAAGCTTGAAGGGCTTGATAACTGCAACTACTAGTTTCATAAGCGTATTCCTTCTTTAGAA
>CAYYRO010000040.1:0-11885 GCA_964474075.1 uncultured Methylophaga sp. | reverse complement strand
GTTGAAGTCATGGCCAATGTTGAAGCTGCAAGGCACAATGCTGATAATGTTTTCAATTTCATTTTTTTGCTCCTAAGCAAGGTTTTTTCGTCTAATCGTTTGAATGCCTGAGTTGGTGATTTGCAACACGTTGTATTCAGACTGCAACAGTTAACGCAGATTGTGTGCCAACTCATGAAATTCATTAAAAAACAATAAGATAAATATATTTTCTGCATTAAATCTTTGATAAATTGTTAAGTTTTGGTGCAAGCCAAATTCGCTTATGGATCAAATTGGTGCAGAGCTGGATGTGACGGGTTTCTCACAATCTTGTTATGATGCCGGCACCCATCACAGAGAGCCGAGCTATGAATCCGCTGCAAATTGATCCAGTCGCCATTGACCTTGGTTTTATGCAAATCCACTGGTATGGGCTGATGTATTTATTTGGCTTTGTGGCGGCGTGGTTACTCGCGCGACATCGTGCTGAAAGCATTGGGTTAAGCAAATCACAGGTTGAAGATTTACTGTTTTATGGCGCGCTGGGTGTCATCGTCGGTGGTCGTTTGGGTTATGCCATTTTTTATGATTTGGCAGCCAATCTGGATAATCCGCTGAATATATTGAAAATCTGGCAGGGCGGCATGTCATTCCATGGTGGTTTGCTCGGCGTTTTGCTGGCGGTCTGGCTGTTCGCCCGCAAGACCGGCAAAACCTTTTTTCAGATGACCGACTTTATTGCACCACTGGTACCGCTGGGTTTGTTTTTCGGCCGGATTGGTAACTTTATCAATGGTGAGCTTTGGGGCAAGGTTTCTGATGTGCCGTGGGCGATGGTATTTCCGGGCGGCGGACCGTTACCACGACATCCTTCACAACTGTATGAGGCGTTGCTGGAAGGCCTGGTCTTGTTCGTGTTGCTGTGGTGGTTCTCTGCAAAACCGAGACCACGGGCGGCAGTATCGGGTTTATTCCTGCTCGGGTATGGCAGCTTCCGGTTTATCGTCGAATTTGTCCGGGTGCCGGATCCACAATACGGCTATTTAGCTTTTAACTGGCTGACCATGGGCCAGATTCTTTGTTTGCCGATGATAATCGCCGGTATTGCCATGATGATCTGGGCTTATAAAACTAATCCGATAGAATCAAAATCCAGGTCCCGGCCGCAATAATCAGCGTCAGTAAAACCGCCAGAGAGCCGTAATCTTTGGCGCGGCCAGACAGTTTATGGACATCGGTGCTGACCCGGTCAACAACACATTCAATGGCCGAATTCAGTGCCTCAACAATTAATACGGCCAGTAACACGCTGATCATGGCAAAGCGTTCCAGGGCGGTGACATCAAGAAAAAAACTGACGGTGCCCATCACTATTAACAGGATGAACTCTTGCCGGAAGGCCGATTCATGGCGAATGCCGGCGTAAAGCCCCTGCATGGAATAGATAAACGCAAAAAACAAACGTCTGATACCGGTGTTTTTTTCCATACAAGCTTTTTGACTCCCATTCTGGTTCTGCAAGTCGCATGACAGCTGATGATGCTGTGGCAAATCGACGATAAAGCGTTGAATTTTAGGCAAACATTGTGACTGGCATGTTAAAATCTTCTCCCGTTTTTTAAATCCAGGCTGTTGGTGGCTTATGGCATTTCAGGATCAATATGATGTGGTTGTGGTCGGTGGTGGTCACGCCGGTACAGAGGCTGCGCTTGCAGCTGCCCGCCAGGGTGTGAAAACACTGCTGCTGACTCAGAATATCGAAACACTGGGCCAAATGAGCTGTAACCCGGCTATCGGTGGCATTGGCAAAGGTCATCTGGTTAAAGAAATTGATGCGCTTGGTGGTGCGATGGCGCTAGCGGCTGATAAAGGCGGCATTCAATTTCGTACACTCAATGCCAGTAAAGGCCCGGCGGTGCGCGCTACCCGCGCCCAGGCCGATCGGATTCGTTACAAAGCCGCCATCCTGCAGATATTAGAAAACCAACCAAATCTGTATTTATTTCAGCAAGCCGTTGACGATTTGATCGTTGAAAATAATCGGGTCGCCGGCGTCGTAACTCAATCTGGTTTACGCTTTGGCGCCAAAACTGTCGTGCTGACGGTGGGTACCTTTTTAGGCGGGGTCATTCATATTGGTTTGCAACGCCACCAGGGTGGTCGCGCGGGCGATCCAGCATCAATTAAACTTGCTGAGCGTTTACGCGCTTTGCCATTCCGGGTAGATCGGCTGAAAACAGGTACACCACCACGAATTGCTACCAGCAGCATCGATTTTTCAGGGTTAACTGAGCAACCCGGCGATAATCCAACGCCGGTATTTTCATTCCTGGGTAAGCGCGAAGATCATCCAGCGCAGATTTCTTGCTATATCACTCATACCAATGAAAAGACCCACGATGTGATCCGCAATAATCTGGACCGCTCGCCAATGTATAGCGGCGAAATTGAAGGGATTGGTCCGCGTTACTGTCCGTCAATTGAAGACAAAGTAGTGCGCTTTGCTGACCGTAATGCGCATCAGATTTTCCTGGAACCGGAAGGTCTCAATTGCAACGAAGTGTATCCAAACGGTATTTCTACCAGCCTGCCGTTTGATGTGCAGTATGAAATTGTCCGTTCCATGAAAGGTCTCGAAAATGCCCATATCACTCGGCCCGGTTATGCCATCGAATATGACTTTTTTGATCCGCGGGATCTGAATCCGTGGCTGGAAACCAAGCATATGCCGGGGCTGTTTTTTGCCGGCCAGATTAATGGCACCACCGGTTATGAAGAAGCCGGCGCGCAGGGACTGATTGCCGGGTTAAATGCCGGCCTGCAAGCACAAGGCAAGGAACAGTGGTACCCACGCCGCGATGAAGCATACATGGGTGTGCTGATTGATGATTTGATTACCTCTGGCACCAAAGAGCCTTACCGGATGTTTACCAGCCGCGCCGAGTACCGGCTGATGCTGCGTGAAGACAATGCCGATAAACGTCTGACACCGATTGGCCGTGAGTTAGGCATCGTTAATGACGAACGCTGGGCCGCTTACTCTGCCAAACAAGAAGCCGTTGAAGCCGAATTTACCCGCCTGCGCACCAGCAAGCTGGCACCGGAAAAAGTCGATCAGGCGCATGTCACCAAAGTGCTCGGTGAGCCACTGAGCAAAAGTACCACCGCACTGGAATTACTGCGCCGGCCCAATATCGATTACGCCACGTTAATGGATTTACTGGGCGAGACCAGTGAAGTCAGCGAAGAAGTCTCTGAGCAAGTGGTGATCAACACCAAATATGCTGGCTATATCGATCGTCAGAAAACTGAAATCGATAAATTGCAACGCCATGAAAACACCAATCTACCCAGCGATTTGGATTACAGTAACGTGCGCGGCCTGTCTAATGAAGTACGTGAGAAATTGCAAAACGCCAAGCCACAAAGCCTAGGCCAGGCAGCGCGTATTTCCGGCGTTACACCAGCCGCCGTGTCTTTGTTACTTGTGCATTTAAAACGCACCGGCCTGAGTCAGGCCAGCTAATGGCGGTTGATCTACGGGCGCAGCTCGAATCGGGCTGCGCCGAGCTAGGTTTGGAGCTTACCGAGGAACAAATCCAGCAACTATTAGATTATCTGGCGTTACTGTCTAAATGGAATAAGGTGTATAACCTGACTGCTCTGCGTGATCCGGCGCAAATGCTCAGTAAAAATTTGCTCGATAGCCTGGCTTTACTGCCTTATCTGGATGCAGAAAGTTTACTGGATGTTGGCACCGGCGCAGGTTTACCGGGGATCCCAGTTGCAATATGCCGACCGCAAATGGCGGTAACGCTGCTTGATAGTAACGCCAAAAAAACCCGTTTTCTGCAGCAGGTGATAGCTGAGTTGAAGCTGGAAAATATCACCGTCGTGCATGGTCGGGTCGAACAAGTCGAATTGCCAAAGTTTGCTATTATCACGGCGCGAGCTTTTGCCAGTGTCGGTGACATTATTGATTTAGCCGGCCGACACTGCGATGATGCCGGCAAGCTGATTTTAATGAAGGGCGTTTATCCTGAGCAGGAATTGCAGCAGGCGTCGCCGGGCTTTTCATTACAGGCAGTCACCGCAATCAATGTGCCTTTTTGTGAAGGGCAAAGGCATTTGGTAACTCTGATCAAGGACTAGGGACAGCATGGGCAATATCTATGCAGTGACCAACCAGAAAGGTGGGGTTGGTAAAACCACATCGACGGTTAATCTGGCGGCATCACTGGCCGATTATGGCAAAAAGGTATTGCTGATTGATCTGGATCCGCAGGGTAATGCCACGACGGGCTGTGGTATCGATAAAGAGCAGCTGCAAAGCAGCAGTTACGAAGTCATCATGGCTGAAAGCAAAGCCGTCGATGCTATCGTCAGGCCCGATGATTTGGGCTTTGACGTGATGCCAGCCAATACCGATTTAACCGCTGCGGAAGTGCAGCTGTTAGATATCAATCTACGCGAACACCGACTGCGCTTAGCGCTGGAATCCAGTCGTGAAAAATACGATTTTATTCTGATTGATTGCCCCCCCTCGCTGAGCATGCTGACTGTAAATGCGCTGGTGGCTGCGAAAGGTGTGCTGATCCCGATTCAATGCGAATATTACGCACTGGAAGGCTTATCTTCACTGCTGAAAACGATTGAGCGGGTTAAACAGCGGGCCAATCCGACGCTGGAAGTCACCGGTCTGCTACGCACCATGTTTGATGCGCGTAATAATCTGGCCAATCAGGTCTCGCGTCAGTTGATCAATCATTTTCAGGGCAAAGTGTTTCATTCCATTATCCCGCGCAACGTGCGTCTTGCCGAAGCACCCAGCCACGGTCTGCCTGTGTTAAATTATGATCGGGCATCCCGCGGTTCGATTGCCTATATGGCACTGGCCAGCGAACTGATGCGCCGTGATAAAAAAGCAACTGAAGCAGTAGGCGGATAATTCAGATGGCAACAAAAAAACGAGGTTTAGGGCGCGGACTCGACGCTTTACTGGCCGATGTGCAGCAAACTGAGACAGATGTCAGTAATGAAAGTCTGCAACATTTCGCGCTCGATCAAATTCAGCCCGGTAAATATCAGCCACGCATTGATATGTCGCAGGAGTCGCTGGAAGAACTGGCAGATTCGATTCGTGCTCAGGGTCTGGTCCAGCCGATAGTGGTCAGACCGGTCGGTGAAGGCCGTTATGAAATTATCGCCGGTGAACGGCGCTGGCGGGCATCGCGTTTAGCCGGATTGTCCACTGTGCCGGTGTTGGTTAAAGATGTTTCCGATCGCAGCGCCATTGCGATGGCCTTGATTGAAAATATCCAGCGGGAAAATCTTAACCCGATGGAAGAAGCGAATGCCTTGCATCGCTTGCGCGAAGAATTCGAAATGACACATCAGCAGGCGGAAGAAGCGGTGGGTAAATCGCGGGCTGCCGTGACCAATCTACTACGTTTGCGTAATTTGCATGATTCGGTCAAACGGCTGGTGGAAAACTGCGATCTGGAAATGGGGCATGCCCGCGCATTGCTGGCGATTGAAGGTGAGCCTCAGGCCGAAGCAGCACAACAAGTAGTGGAAAAAGGTTTGTCGGTTCGTGAGACCGAGCAATTGGTCCGGCGTTTGTTAAAACCCAGTAAATCGGCTGATAAACAAGTGGCTCGTGCGCAAGCAGAAGTCTCCGAGCTGACCGAACAGCTACATGAAAAACTCGGCCAGCAGGCCAGTGTAAAGCACCTGAGCAGTGGCAAAGGCCGCGTGGTTATTCAGTACAGCAATGTCACAGAATTGAAAAAATTGCTGTCCAGAATAAAGTAAAGCTTGGAATGCGTTGACCCCGTAAGCGGCATCTCTCTATAATGTCGCGATTTGCTTCATGCAAAACAAAATCCAGCAGGCGCCGATGGATCGATTAGTCCGAGCACAGCCAGTCAACCATGTGTTGCGTTGGCAATGTGTGATGCTGGTATTGATAACCTTAGTTGGATTTATTTGGCAGGGAATGGCTGTCGCTACCGCGCTCTTTTATGGGGCTGGTATAGCGATATTCAATACCTTGCTAATGAAATGGCATTTGCATCGTGCAGCTTATTCTGCCCGCGCCGATGCCGAGAAAAACTTAAGTAAAGCATACAGATGTGTCGTTGAACGCTGGGCTAGTAGCTTAGTGTTGTTTGCCATCGGTTTTGCGGTTTTGGCGCTGGCGCCGTTGCCCCTGCTGATTGGCTTTGTGCTGACACAACTGATGTTGTTTTTGGGATATACGAACCGGACTTGAATCCAGACATGGCTAGTGAACAGATAACTACATCAGAATATATCAAGCATCACCTTCAGAACCTGACGTTCGGTCAAAAACAAGCTGAAACCGATCCTGGCGTTTGGACGCCAACCGGTGAATGGGGTTTTGCCATGTCATCTGGCGAAGCCGCCAATATGGGTTTCTGGTCTATCAACGTCGACACGATGTTTATGTCGATTTTATTGGGCGCGCTGATGATGTGGTTTTTCCGCAGCGTCGCCATAAAAGCCTCAGCGGGCATTCCGACTGGCGTGCAAAATTTCGCTGAAATGATCATCGAGTTTATCGATGACACCGTCCGAGGTTCTTTCTCCGGCGGTAAAAATAATCTGGTGGCACCATTGGCACTGACGATTTTTGTCTGGGTGTTTTTGATGAACCTGATGGATTTAATTCCAGTCGATTTAATCCCGATGGCCGTCATGTATGGCTCTTCTTGGGCATTTGGCGTTGATCCACACGATGTATTCTTTAAAATTGTGCCAACAACTGACCCTAATGCCACATTGGGTATGGCGTTGTTCGTCTTCTTATTAATGCTGTACTACAGCTTCAAGATCAAAGGCGCTGGCGGTTTCATCAGCGAACTGACCCTGCAGCCTTTCGGTAAATGGGCACTGCCAATCAACTTTGTTCTGGAAACGGTCACGCTGATTGCCAAGCCGTTCTCTCTGGCATTGCGGTTGTTCGGTAACATGTATGCGGGTGAAATGGTGTTCATTTTGATTGCCACAATGTACGGTGCCGGCATCCTTCTGGGTTCATTTGCCGGTTTGTTACAAGTCGGTTGGGCAATTTTCCATATTCTGATCATTACTTTGCAGGCATTCATCTTTATGGTGCTGACCGTAGTGTATATAGATATGGCGCATCAAGATCATGGTATCGAAGCGCCACATTAGTAACACCTTGGATTTTTTATTATTTTCAAACTTTGTTGGTTTCTTTAATTTAGTCGTAGGAGAGAAAAAATGGATATGGGTTTAGTTTACATCGCAGGTGCTCTGATGATTGGTTTGGGCGCACTGGGCGCTGCTATCGGTGTAGGTATGCTGGGTGGTCGTTTCCTGGAAGCTGCTGCACGTCAACCTGAATTAGTACCAATGCTGCGTACACAGTTCTTCTTAGTTGCCGGTCTGGTTGATGCGGTACCTATGATCGCTGTCGGTTTGGCAATGTACGTTCTGTTCGCGGTTGCGGGTTAAGGAATTTTTTGAACCCCATTTGCGATAACAGAGAGGTATTAGCATGAATATCAATGCAACCTTGATTGGCCAGTTGATTGCATTCGCGGTTTTTGTCGCGTTTTGCATGAAGTATGTATGGCCTCCCATCATGCAAGCGTTGGAAGAGCGCAAAAAGAAAATTGCCGATGGTTTGGCTGCCGCCGAACGTGGTCGTCATGAACAGGAGCTGGCCGAAAAACGTGCCCAGCAAGTGATTCATGAAGCCAAAAATCAGGCAAGCGAAATCGTTTCACAAGCTCAGCGCCGTGGTAACGAAATTGTCGACGAAGCAAAAACCAATGCCCGCACTGAAGGTGAGCGCATTCTGACTTCTGCCCGTGCAGAGATTGATCAGGAAGCCAACCGGGTGCGTGACGAGTTGAGAAGCCAGGTATCTGCCGTCGCATTGGCCGGTGCCGGAAAAATTCTCGGCCGTGAAATCGATGATAAAGCGCATACCAAGCTGCTTGATGAATTGGTCAGCCAAATCTAGAGGAATCATAGGATGGCAGAAGTAATAACCATCGCACGCCCCTACGCTGCTGCAGTATTTTCGCTGGCGCAGGAAAAAGGCGATTTGCAGGCCTGGTCTGAACTGCTGCAAGTAGCTGCACAATGTGCAGATAACCATGAAGTGCAGGCCATTCTGACCAATCCTGCGGTCAGCGACGAACAGGCTGTCAATCTGCTCGGTGATGTGGTGGGTGAATTATCCGCCGATGCGCGCAACTTTCTGTTGCTGTTAGCCGAAAACAACCGGTTACTGCTGTTACCAGAAATTGCCACACTGTTTGAGCAGTTGCGTGCCGAAGCCGAGCAAATGATGACCGCTGAAGTGGTCACGGCCCGTGCTTTGACCGATGCGCAAAAAACCAACATCGCAGCCGCATTGAAAAAGCGTCTGGGCAAAGAGGTTACGTTGACTGAGCAAGTCTACGAAAGCCTGCTGGGCGGCGCAATCATTCGGGCAGGCGATCTGGTTATCGATGGATCTGCCTTAGGTAAATTGAACAGACTGGCCAACGCGATTCGCTAATCGGCCCGTTAAAGAGGAAACAGAGATGCAACTGAATTCAGCAGAAATCAGTGACCTGATCAAAAAGCGTATTGAAAGCTTTGACGGGGCAACTGAAGCACGTACCGAAGGCACCGTAGTCGGTGTAACAGACGGTATTGTGCGTATTCATGGTCTTGCCGATGTCATGTCCGGGGAAATGCTTGAGTTTCCTGGTAACACATTTGGTATGGCGCTTAACCTTGAGCGTGACTCCGTTGGTGCCGTAATTTTGGGCGACTACCAGCACATCACCGAAGGCGACAAAGTTAAATGTACTGGCCGGATTCTGGAAGTACCCGTAGGTGAAGCGTTGCTGGGTCGTGTTGTTGATTCATTGGGTAAACCAATTGACGGCAAAGGCGACATTGACGCTAAAGAAGTCTCTCCAATCGAGAAAGTTGCACCAGGCGTTATCGCTCGTAAATCGGTTGACCAACCTATTCAAACCGGTTTGAAATCAATCGAT
This sequence comes from uncultured Methylophaga sp., assembly GCA_964474075.1. Taxonomy (GTDB): domain Bacteria; phylum Pseudomonadota; class Gammaproteobacteria; order Nitrosococcales; family Methylophagaceae; genus Methylophaga. The sequence continues at coordinate 2,856 of CAYYRO010000040.1, read as the reverse complement.
GCCATGATCCCGGTTGGTCGTGGTCAGCGTGAGTTGATCATCGGTGACCGTCAGACGGGTAAAACCGCTATCGCAGTTGATGCCATCATCAACCAAAAAGGTACAGGCGTTAAATGTATCTATGTAGCGATTGGTCAGAAAGCTTCTTCAATTGCCAACGTTGTTCGTAAGTTGGAAGAGCATGATGCTTTGGGTCACACCATCATCGTTGCGGCTTCGGCGTCTGATTCAGCGGCACTGCAATTTATCGCGCCATACGCGGGTTGCTCAATGGGCGAATACTTCCGTGATAAAGGCGAAGACGCGCTGATTATCTATGATGATTTGACCAAGCAGGCTTGGGCTTACCGTCAAGTATCTCTGTTGCTGCGTCGTCCGCCAGGTCGTGAAGCTTATCCTGGTGACGTTTTCTATCTTCACTCACGCTTGCTAGAACGTGCAGCCCGTGTAAACGAAGATTACGTAGAAAAAATCACTGACGGTAAAGTGAAAGGCAAAACCGGTTCTTTGACCGCATTGCCAATCATCGAAACCCAGGCTGGTGACGTTTCTGCTTTCGTACCAACCAACGTAATTTCGATTACTGATGGTCAGATCTTCCTGGAAACTGACTTGTTCAACGCTGGTATCCGTCCTGCGATTAACGCTGGTCTATCGGTATCGCGTGTTGGTGGTGCAGCGCAAACTAAAATCATCAAGAAACTGGGCGGTGGTATTCGTCTGGATTTGGCGCAGTATCGTGAGTTGGCGGCATTTGCCCAGTTTGCTTCAGACTTAGACGAAGCAACCCGTGCACAAATCAGCCGTGGTCAGCGCGTTACTGAACTGATGAAACAAAAACAATATCAACCATTGTCTGTAGCTGAAATGGCGATTTCGCTGTTCTCTGCTAACGAAGGCTTTTTGGATGATGTTGAAGTCAGCAAAATCGGTTCTTTCGAATCGTCACTGTTGGCGAACATGCGTTCACAACAGACTGAGCTGATGGATACCATCAACAAAACAGGCAATTTCGATGACGATATCGCTGGCAAAATGCGCAGCGCTATTGAGAAATTCAAAGCCAACGGCAGCTGGTAAGCGAGGCATAATTCATGGCTAGCGGTAAAGAGATACGCACGCAGATAGCAAGCATCAAAAGCACGCAGAAGATCACTTCTGCGATGGAAATGGTGGCTGCCAGTAAAATGCGTAAAGCTCAAGAACGCATGGCGGCGACACGTCCTTATGCTGATAAGATTTTAAATGTTATTCAGCATTTGGCTTACGCGAACCCTGAGTATCGGCACCCGTATTTGCAGGAGCGCGAAGAAAAACAACGCGTTGGCTACATTGTGGTGTCTTCAGATCGCGGCTTGTGTGGTGGCTTGAACAATAATCTGTTCAAAGAAGTACTGAAAGACATCAGCGCCAAGTCTGACAAAGGCTTACAAGTTGATGTTTGTGCGATTGGTCAAAAGGCCTCAACGTTTTTCAGTCGTTTGCCTGTCAATATGGTTGCGCAGGTCACCCAGTTGGGTGATGCACCAGGCGTACAAAAATTGATCGGTACCATCAAAGTGATGCTGGATGCTTTTGAATCAGGTCAAATTGACAGTTTATATCTGGTCTATAACCAGTTTGTGAACACCATGACCCAGGAAGACAAATTCATTCGTTTGTTGCCAGCAACACCGGGCGAGCCAAGTAAAGAAATGTCTCATCACTGGGATTATATTTACGAGCCTGATGCCAAAGAAGTTCTTGATGATTTGTTGGTCCGCTACATCGAATCCGTAGTCTATCAAGGCGTTGTCGAAAATATCGCTTCTGAGCAGGCATCGCGGATGATTGCGATGAAAAATGCATCAGACAATGCCGGCGACCTTATCGATGATCTGCAGCTTGTTTACAACAAAGCCCGCCAGGCTGCGATTACGCAGGAAATCTCTGAAATTGTTGCCGGTGCCGCTGCGGTATAACTGAATTAAAGGGCTGTGCAGCCCGAACCTATTGGAAAGAGGAAGCGAGATGAGCTCTGGAAAGATTGTACAAATTATCGGCGCGGTCGTTGACGTGGAATTTCCCCGCGACAATTTGCCAAATATTTATGATGCTTTGATGGTTGAAGAAGTTGGTTTGACCCTTGAAGTACAGCAACAGCTTGGTGACGGCGTAGTCCGGACCATTGCCATGGGTACGACTGACGGCCTGAAACGCAGCTTAGCGGTTTCAAACTCAGGTAAAGCCATCAGCGTTCCGGTTGGTCAGAAAACACTGGGTCGTATCATGGACGTCTTGGGTAACCCAATTGACGAAAAAGGCGACATCGGTGAAGAAGAGCGTTGGGGTATCCACCGTAAAGCACCTTCATTTGATGAACTGTCTGCCAGCAATGAATTACTGGAAACCGGTATCAAAGTAATCGACTTGGTCTGCCCGTTTGCTAAGGGTGGTAAAGTCGGTCTGTTTGGTGGTGCCGGTGTTGGTAAAACCGTCAACATGATGGAATTGATTCGTAACATCGCTATCGAGCATAGCGGCTTCTCAGTATTCGCCGGTGTGGGTGAGCGTACTCGTGAAGGTAACGACTTCTATCACGAAATGACTGACTCTAACGTTATCGATAAAGTATCACTAGTTTACGGTCAGATGAATGAGCCACCAGGTAACCGTCTGCGTGTTGCCCTGACAGGTCTGACCATGGCCGAATTCTTCCGTGATGAAGGTCGTGACGTTCTGTTCTTCGTTGATAACATTTACCGTTACACATTGGCCGGTACTGAAGTATCAGCCCTGTTAGGCCGTATGCCTTCAGCGGTAGGTTATCAGCCTACATTGGCCGAAGAAATGGGCGTACTGCAAGAACGTATCACT
>CAYYRO010000039.1:0-18362 GCA_964474075.1 uncultured Methylophaga sp. | reverse complement strand
CCCTGCCAGCTGCCCTGGCAAATCAGCGGTGTCGGATCCTTGGCATGGCGCATAAACACTAATATGCATTGAAAACGAGCGCTACGCTCGGTTTCCGGAACAGCACGCAGCGCATGCAATACTTTGGCAATATTGTCAGCATCAGTGGCGTTGTCGCCGGCAAATCGTGATGAATAAATACCCGGCGCACCATGCAGCGCATCAATTTCCAGGCCCGAATCATCAGCGAGTGCCGGCAGACCAGTGATTTCAGCGGCATGGCGGGCTTTGATAATGGCATTCTCGACAAAACTGAGGCCGGTTTCTTCGGCATCAGAGACGCCAAATTCGGACTGTGGTTTTAACGTAAAGCCAAGCGGTGCCAGCAATTGCGAGAATTCCCGCAATTTACCGCTATTACCGCTGGCCAGTACGATTTGCGTCATTATTGTCCTAAAACTTCACGTTGTTTTGCCATCAGATCCTGAATACCTTTGGTAGCCAGATCCAGCATTGCCTGCAGCTCATCAGCCCGGAAAGCATGACCTTCGGCGGTACCCTGTAATTCGATAAACGCACCAGCGTCATTCATCACCACATTCATATCGGTTTCGGCGCTGGAATCTTCCGGATAATCCAAATCCAATACCGGCGTGCCGTTATAAATGCCTACAGATACCGAGGCGACCTGACCATGCAGCGGACTTTTCTTGAGTTTACGCTTTTTAATCAAATAATCGATAGCATCTTGCAGGGCGACAAAAGCACCGGTAATTGATGCAGTGCGCGTGCCGCCATCAGCTTGAATAACATCACAGTCAATAGTGATAGTGCGCTCGCCAAGGGCTTTTAAATCAATGGCAGCACGCAGTGAACGGCCGATCAGACGCTGAATTTCCATGGTACGACCGCCTTGTTTGCCGCGAGCAGCCTCACGTTGCATACGGCTGCCGGTAGAACGGGGCAGCATACCGTATTCAGCGGTGACCCAGCCTTCACCCGTGCCGCGCAGAAATGGTGGAATCTTTTCTTCAACGGTTGCTGTGCACAACACTTTGGTATCACCAAACTCAATTAATACTGCGCCTTCGGCGTGTTTGGTGTAATTACGGGTGATGGTGATGTCACGTAACTGGTCCGGTTGACGGCCGCTTGGACGCATAAAAGATACCTCGTTGAAAAACGCCTCATTATACTGATAAAGCGATAGTCCGATGGGTTTTGCCCGTGAGATTAGTTACCATGGCAGGCTTAAGGCTAATAGGAAATTAACGGTGACTTTAAGCATGACGGCGTTTGCGCGCCAGGAACAGACGCTCGATAACGGCATACTCAGTTGGGAGATCCGTAGTGTCAATCATCGCTATCTGGAACTCAGCCTGCGCATGGATGAGACATTCCGGCCACTGGAAATCGCCATTCGTAAATTATTTGCCCAGCATATTGCACGAGGCAAAGTAGAAGCCGTTTTACGATTTAATCCGGCAGTGGCGGGCAACAGTGCATTACAAATCGATGAGGATTTGGCACAGGCAGTGATTGATGCTTGTTTGCGTTTATCAGCATTATCGCCGGCAACCGCACCGCTGGATCCACTGCGATTATTGCAATGGCCGGGCATCGTTTCACAACAGCAAATCGATGCAGAAGAACTGAATGCCTCGGTGATGAGCGTTTTACAAACCACGCTGGAAGATTTTATTGCCAGCCGTAGTCGTGAAGGTGAAGCGCTGGCAGAAATGCTATTGCAGCGCTGTGATGAAATTGCCCAGATTGCGGTTGCCGTGCGTCAGCAAATGCCACAAATTCTGGCTCAGAATCATACCCGACTGCAGCAAAGACTGGCTGATTTTCAGGTGGATTTAGAACCCGAGCGACTGGCACAGGAAGCGGCGATATTGGCACAAAAAAGTGATGTTGCTGAAGAACTGGACCGGCTTGAAAACCATGTAAATGAAGTGCGTCATATTCTTGGACGTAAAGAACCTGTGGGCCGCCGGCTGGACTTTTTAATGCAAGAACTTAATCGCGAAGCCAATACACTGGCATCAAAATCGATTGATACCGATACCACACGTTATGCGGTTGATTTAAAAGTGCTGATAGAACAAATGCGCGAGCAAATCCAGAATATTGAGTAATATCAGCTGCCTCTGAAACTGCGTTTTTGCGCGTACATTGCCTGATCAGCGATATCCAGCAGTTCATCAAGGACATGGCTGTCTTCAGGATAAACAGCACCGCCATAGCTGGCACTTATCGGTAATTGCTGACCTTCGAAATGAAAGGGTTCCTGGATATTTTTTGCCAGACGCTGGGTTTTCAGTGCAACACTACTGGCACTATCGATGGGTGTCAGAATGATGCCAAATTCATCTCCCCCAAAGCGGGCCACGGTGTCGGTTTCGCGGCTGTTTTCTTTCAGGCGGCGACCAAATTCTCGGATGGCGGCATCACCATAACGATGACCAAACTGATCGTTGATTTGTTTAAGGCCATTCATATCAATCATCATGACCCCCGTCAGCTCCCGTTTCCGGTTTGCCTGAGCGATCGCTGTACGCAAGTGGTCGAGAAACAAAGCGCGGTTGGCAAGACCTGTCAGTTCATCATGGGTTGCCCGGTAAAATAATTCATCATGATCATAGTGAGCTGCATAAAACATAGAAGCAGCAACCAATTCCGAGAGCATGCCCAAAATAGTGGCATCAGAATCGGAAAAGACGCCCGGTTTTGTTGACAGCACTTTCAGGACACCGATAACCCTGCCATGATGAGCTAATGGCACAACAATCATTGATCGTAAGCCAACTTTTTCGCAGGCCGCTAAATCTACGCGAGGATCTTGCCGGGCATCATCACAACGCATAATTTGTCCAGTGGCGACACAAAGTCCGGATAAACTGTTTTGTCTAGAAATACGCAGTCCCAGCTGATTTTTGGCAATGCCTTCAGCCGAGCGGTAGACCATATGATCATCTTCGGCCAGTTCAATAACGGCACCGTCAGCGCCGGTCAACGCCATGGTCCTATCAGTAACCAGATCAAGCACTTTACCGATAGCCATGCCTAATTTGGCAACTTCCGTCTGCAGTTTTATCAGGGCCATTAATTGCAGTCGGCTGGGCATATTCAGTGCGTTTGTAACCATCAATAAATTGTGTCAGTCAATTCTATTTAATTCAATTGTATGCCAAGTATTGACTAATAGCGACGAAACACAGCAAGGTGTTCTGCTTCAAGCCGGATGCCAAGATATTCGCCAATGTCATGTTGATGATGGCTTTGCACGAGACATAATACCGGTTGACCACTGTCCAGTTTTAAAGTGTAAAGATACACGGCACCGCGAAAAGCCCGGCCAACAATTTCCGCTTTCAGCGGGCTATCATCATCATGAATCACATCATCGGGCCGCAGTAATAAATCGACTTCCGCTGGCAGACCATCATGGGCATCGATTTCGCCCGTCACGACACCCAGTTCAGTCTGGACCTGATCAGTGCCAACAACCCGGCCGGGTAGTAATACGCCCTGACCGATGAAGTCAGCGACAAAACGATCCACCGGGCGATGATATAAATCATAACCTTTGCCCCATTGATGCAACTGGCCATTACCCAGTACACCGATATGATCAGCCATGGCAAAAGCTTCGTGCTGATCATGGGTGACCAGAATCGCAGTGATACCATCGCGGCGCAATAGTTGCCGGACATCTCGGGCCAATTGCTCACGCAGATCCGAATCCATGCTGGAGAAGGGTTCATCGAGCAGTAAAATTTCCGGTCTTGGTGCCATGGCGCGGGCCAGCGCCACCCTTTGCTGCTGGCCACCGGAGAGTTGATGAGGATATAAATTGCGGGCAGCACTGAGTTCTACTAACTCAAGTAATTCATCAACCCGTTTCTGGCGTGCCTGACGCGATAATTTACGCAGACCAAAGCCGATATTTTTGGTGACGGTCAAATGCGGAAATAATGCAAAATCCTGAAACACCATGCCGATATGGCGTTGTTCAGGCGGTAAGTGCCGGCCTGGTTCGCTAACAACTTGTCTGCCCAGTTTAATGGCACCCGCCCGTACTGGCTCAAAACCGGCGATTGCCCGCAGTAATGAGGTTTTGCCACAACCTGAAGGACCCAATAAACAGCCAATTTCACCCTCGTTTAAGGCAAATGAAATTTGCTTGGCAACAATATGGTTACCGTAAGCGATGCTGACATTATCAAGGGCGAGCTGTATGGCCATTAGGTATCCTGTGCAGTGGCATCGTTTAAATGACTGGCGGTTTGCCGACTTCGGGTAATGGTACGACTCAATAAAATCACCGGCACAATTCCGGCAACGACAATTGCCATTGCTGCCGGTGCGGCTTCGGCAAGGCGTTCATCAGAGGCCAGTTCATAAGCCCGCACCGCCAGCGTATTAAAATTAAAGGGTCTCAATATCAGGGTGGCGGGCAATTCTTTCAAGACATCAACAAATACCAACAACAGCGCCGTTAATAAAGAGCCCTGTAACATCGGAATATGCACGCTGCGTAACATGGTCAGCGGCTTGTAACCAAAAGTTCGTCCGGCTTCATCCATTGACGGGGTAATTCGGCCGAGGCCACTTTCCACCGTTTGCAAAGCCACGGCTAAAAATCGGCACAAATAAGCAAATAAAACCGCGACCAGTGTGCCGCTCAAAATCAAGCCGGTGGAATAATCAAAGGTCTCGCGGGTCCAGCCGTCCAGCGTGTTATCAAACCAGGCAAACGGGATCATCACGCCAACGGCAATTACCGCACCGGGGACGGCATAGCCCATCGCCGCAACCCTGACGGCATATCGAATTGCTTTACCCGGATACAAACGCTGGCCATAAGCCATTAATAATGCGAGTACCAATGCCAAACCTGCCGCCAGTGTCGCCAATTGCAGGCTGTTTAGCAGCATTTGTAAAAACCGCGCATCAATCACCTCGTCGGCAACACTGACTGTCCAACTCAATAACTGTCCGGCCGGCAGTAAAAAGCCAAACAACAACACACTGAAGCTGAATAAAAACGCCAGCCAGGCTTTGCCACCGGTAAGCTGATAACGGCGCAGATCCTGATGCCGGCGGCTGGTGTGGTGATAGCGTGCCCGTCGCCGTGAATAACGTTCCAATACAATCAGTGCAAACACAAATACCATCAGACCCGCTGCTAATTGTGCGGCAGCCGCAGCGCTACCCATGCCAAACCAGGTGCGGAAAATACCAGTAGTAAACGTGCTGACGCCAAAATATTGCACCGTACCGTAATCCGCCAGCGTTTCCATCAGGGCTAATGATAAGCCGGCAATGATCGCCGGTCTGGCCAGTGGCAGGGCGACACTGAAAAACGTACGCCAGGGGCCATTACCTAACGTACGGCTTACATCTAAAACACATAAGGATTGATTAAGAAATGCTGAACGGCTGAGCAGATATACATAGGGATACAACACCAGCGTCAGCATCAGCACAGCGCCATTTAACGAACGGATTTGCGGAAACCAGTAGTCGCCAAAGCCAAGGCCGGTTATATCGCGCAGCAAAGTTTGCACAGGCCCGGCAAAATCCAGCATGCCGGTGTAGGTGTAAGCAATGATATAAGCGGGCATCGCCATCGGCAGCAGCAAAGCCCATTCAAATATCCCGCGACCGGGATAACGGCACATGGTGGTCAGCCAGGCGGTGCTGACACCCAGAAGCAGCGTGCCGATCGACACGCCCATCATCAACAATAAGGAATTGGTTATGTAGTCGCTTAAAACCGTTGACGCTAGATGTGCCCAGACTTCACCGCTGGGCACAAAAACAAAGCTCAGTACCACAACAACCGGCATCGCCAGCAACAATGCGCTAAACAATACCAGGCTTTGAAATTTGGAATAGGGCAGTAATCGCGACATCAGAGTGTTGGCAGCCGATAAAGGCTGCCAACTTTACGTGCTGACAGGCTTATTGCCAACCGGCACGGTCCATCAATTTGAGCGCTTCGCTATTATTTTCGCCTAAGATTCCCATATTCAATGGATCGGCTTTAAATTCGCCCCATTGTTGTAACAGATCGCTACTGGCAATGCCTTCCACCACAGGATATTCGCCATTAACCTCGGCATACCATTCCTGCGCTTCTGCTGAGGTCAAAAACTCGATTAACTTAATCGCATTATCACGATTTTTAGCCGCTTTGGTCACCGCGGCACCGGAAACATTAACGTGCGTACCACGGTCATCCTGATTCGGCCAGAAGACGCCCATTTTGGCAGCGGCCTCCTGTTCGGCCGGATCATCACTGTTAATCATGCCGGCTAAATAATAGGTATTGGCGATGGCCAGTGAACACTGGCCGGCAGCGGCCGCTTTAATTTGATCCCGGTCACCACCGCGTGGTGGTTGAGCAAAATTACTGACCAGACCTTTGGCCCATTCCTCAGTGGCTTCCAAACCATTAGCAGCAATCATTGAAGCGACCAGCGACTGATTGTAAATATTGCCTGATGAACGGATACAAATCTGGTTATCCCAACGGGGATCGGCCAAATCTTCATAAGTCGACAACGAAGCCGGATCGACTTTGCCTTTGACATACATTATCGGCCGGGCCCGGAGAGACAAACCAAACCAGTAACCTTCAGGATCCCGGTAGGCTGCCGGAATACGCTCATTAAGCACCTCAGATTCAATCGGTTGCACCAAACCGGCTTGTTTGGCCCGATATAAACGACCAGCATCAGTCGTCACCAACAAATCTGCCGGACTATTACGACCCTCGTTTTTCAGTCGGCTAAGCAGTTCATCGGCATCACCGGTAACCAGATTTACCTGAATGCCAGTTTGTTCGGTAAAACGATCCAGCATCGGTTTAATCAGCGCCTCAATACGCGCAGAATAAAGATTCACTTCTTCAGCTGCCTGAGATAATACCGGTGCAGTCAGTAAACTCAGCGATAAACCGAAAAGACCTAACAAACGCAAAGGACGCATTTTTAACTCCTGAATATTGAAACAGACTAAGATGTTAATGAGATTGATTATCAATTAAAAGCCTTGGCTGAAATTAATTTTTATGCTGAATTAGTTGAGTCACGCGCAATAGGCATATTCATTGACTTTAAATGGCTAAATCGCTTTGTTGCACTGGCAGAAAAATCCGGAAAGCAGTATTGTTTCAGGCATTAAAGCCGCTGCGCTGGCGGCAATTCAAGCAAGGTTGAATGATGTCCGGAAGTCTTTTTATTGTGGCAGCGCCCTCCGGGGCTGGCAAAACCAGTCTGGTGCAGGCGCTGGTCAGACAAGATAATAATGTACGTTTATCGGTGTCACATACCACCCGGCCGCCGCGCAATGGTGAAATTGACGGCCAGGATTATTTTTTTGTTGATCCGCAAACCTTTGCTGATATGCGTGAGGCCGGTGCATTTCTCGAATCGGCTAATGTCTTTGATAACTATTACGGTACATCTGGCGAGGCTGTGCATCAGCAGTTAGCAAAAGGTTTTGATGTTATTCTGGAAATTGACTGGCAAGGCGCGGCACAAGTGCGCCGTAATTTCGCTGACAGCCACAGTATTTTTATTTTGCCACCGTCGAAAGTGACACTGGAACAGCGACTGCGTAATCGCGGCCAGGATGATGACGAGACCATTGCCCGGCGGATGCGTGATGCCGAGCGGGAAATTTCGCATTACATCGAATTTGATTACCTGATAGTCAACGATGATTTTTATCAGGCATTACAAAGTTTGACCGCGATAGTGATAGCTGCCCGGCATCAACGCAAACATCAGGTGCAAATTCACCAACAACTACTAACGGAACTGCTGGCTTAAATAGCTGATTTTTCGTACTATTGAATGTTTTCTAAAGCAGGATAAAACCATGGCTCGTACAACCGTAGAAGATTGCCTCGATTTCGTCGATAACCGTTTTCATTTAGTGCTGGTCGCGGCCAAGCGTGCCCGTGAAATTGCTCTCGGTGATGATCCGCTGGTCCCAGTCGATAATGACAAACCAACCGTTTTGGCATTGCGTGAAATTGCTGCCGGTTTGACTGGCCCGGAAATTCTGACCCGTAGCAGTGCCCGAGTGCATGCTGATACCAGTGCTGTCAGTGACGAAGAGCTGCAGAGCGAAGTCTAGTTGCCGTGAGCGCAAAACCCACTGTCGCCACTGAGCTCGATTTCATTCAGGAATCCGAGCCAAAGCTGACCATTGATGATCTGTGTTTTGCTACTGCTAATTATTTAGAACCCGCGCAGGTGGATGCCATCCGCCGTGCTTACCATTACGCGGATAACTGCCATGAGGGCCAAACCCGTCGCAGTGGCGAGCGTTACATCACCCATCCGTTAGCCGTCGCGCATGTGCTGGCGATGATGCATATGGATTACGAATGCATCATGGCCGGTTTGCTCCATGATGTCATCGAAGATACCGATGCGGCGCGCGCCGATTTAGCGAGTGAGTTTGGCGATGCCGTCGCTGAGTTGGTTGAAGGGGTAACCAAACTGGCACAGGCTGCGTTTGAAAGCAGCAAACAATCGCCGGTTGAAAAACAAGCCGAAAATCTACGCAAAATGCTGCTGGCCATGTCGCGGGATATTCGCGTCATTATCGTTAAGCTTGCAGATCGTTTACACAACATGCGCACTCTGGGTCATTTGCGTCCGGAAAAACGTCGCCGTATTGCCAATGAAACACTGGAAATTTATGGTCCAATAGCGCAGCGTTTAGGCATGAATTTAATGCGCTGTGAGCTCGAAGATTTGGGCTTTCATGTATTGCATCCGCTGCGCTACCGGGTATTGGCCGATGCAGTTCGCCGGGCGCGCGGCAACCGTAAAGAAATTGTCTCGCAAATCACTGCATCCATTTTAAATCGCATGGAACAGGAAGGCCTGAGTGCTGACATTCAGGGCCGTGAAAAAAATCTGTACAGCATTTATAAAAAAATGGTCAGCAAACAGTTGTCGTTTTCTGAAGTCATGGATGTTTATGCGTTTCGCATTATTGTTGATGATGTTGATGCCTGTTACCGGATGCTGGGCGTTATGCACAATCTCTATAAGCCGGTGCAGGGCAAGTTCAAAGACTATATCGCCATCCCCAAAGCCAATGGTTATCAATCACTGCATACCGTGTTATTCGGCCCTTATGGCGTGCCGATAGAAATTCAAATCCGTTCTCGCGATATGGATCATCTGGCCGAAGCCGGCGTTGCAGCTCACTGGTTATATAAAACGGGCGGTGAAGCGGACGGGAATGCGCTGGCGCATCGAAAAGCACGGCAATGGTTGCAAGGCATTCTGGAAATGCAAAAAGGCTCCGGTGATTCAGAAGAATTTCTGGAAAACCTGCGCATGGATTTATTTCCCGACGAAATTTATGTGTCTACGCCCAAAGGTGAAATCCTGACCCTGGCGCGCGGCGCTTCGGCGGTGGATTTTGCTTATGCAGTGCACAGTGATGTTGGTAACAGCTGTGTTGCGGCGCGTGTGGGCCGGCATTTGGTGCCGCTGAGCACGCAACTGGAAACCGGTCAGTCGGTTGAAATTATTACCTCACCGACCGCGCATCCCAATCCTGCCTGGCTGAATTTTGTCGTGACGCCAAAAGCGCGTACCAATATCCGTCATTATTTGAAACATTTACAGGACGAAGAAGCCATCACCCTTGGTCAGCGGCTGTTGAACAAACACTTGCTGGCGTTTTCGACGGCAATGGAAAATATTCCCACCGAGCGCATTAACGCGGTCATTAAAGAATTTGAAGTCAGCAATTTTGATGAAGTACTGCGCGATATCGGTCTGGGCAATCACGCCGCGTTATTGGTAGCACAAAAGTTAGTACATAATGTCACACCAGACAACGACCCTCATGCGTTATTGATTGCCGGTACTGAAGGCATGGTGGTCAGCTTTGCCCGCTGTTGTCATCCAATCCCCGGCGATCCGATCCATGGTTATATCAGTACCGGCCGTGGCATCATTATTCACCAGCGCGACTGCAAAAACTCGACCCATTTACGGGTACAAAATGATAAGTGGTTGGATGTGGCCTGGTCACCGGAAGTCAGTCGGGTCTTTCCAGTCGATTTGATGGTGCATGTCAAAAACCAGCGCGGTGTTTTGGCAACAGTAGCTGCCGTGGTTTCTGAAGCTGATTCCAATATCGATAATGTTGTGGTCGACGAGCGTGATGGCGGTTATTCCGATCTGCGTCTGACCATCGAAGTCTATAACCGCAAACATCTGGCGCGGGTCATTCGCCGTTTGCGGTTGCTCGAAATGGTCGAACGCATCAGTCGTATCAATAGTTAATTTTTTGTTTAATCCGCCGTTTAACATGGCGCAGCCGGAGTTTTGTTATGTCCCGTGAAATCATTCATACCGCCAATGCCCCTGAAGCGATTGGCACCTATTCACAAGCAATTAAAGTCGGTGATGTGGTGTATTTATCCGGGCAAATTCCGTTAGTGCCGGAAACCATGACAGTGATTGAAGGTGATTTCGCTACGCAAACCCGCCGGGTATTTGATAATTTGTCAGCAGTCGCTGAAGCCGCGGGTGGTAGTCTGCAAGATGTCGTCAAATTGAATATTTTTCTGACTGATCTAAGCCATTTCGGCACTGTTAACGAAATCATGGCTGAATATTTTCAACAGCCGTATCCGGCTCGGGCGGCCATTGGTGTCGCGTCTTTGCCTAAAGCAGTACCGGTAGAAATGGATGCCATCATGCATCTTGGAGCGTGATGCACTGACGGTTAAGGATTGACCGTGGCTAAACTGACACTCCAGGATCCGGTCACATCACTGACCGGTGTCGGCGAAAAACTGGCCGAAAAGCTCGCCAAACTGGGTATTCGTCAGGTTCAGGATTTATTGTTTCATCTGCCTTTACGGTATCAGGATCGTACGCGGCTGATGCCACTGGGTAGTTTGAGAATTCAGCAAGAATCGCTCGTGGAAGGCGTGATTGGTCTCAGTCAGGTGACATTTGGCCGTCGCCGGTCTTTACTCTGTCATATCAGCGATGGCACCGGTTCGCTGGTGCTGCGTTTTTTTCATTTCAGTAAGGCCCAACAACAGCAACTGGCCAAAGGCCGGCGCATTCGTTGTTTTGGAGAAGTACGCAGCGGCCCGTCGTCCCTTGAAATGGTGCACCCGGAATATCAGCTGGTTAATGACTCTGGTGTGACGCCGGTCGATGCGGCGCTGACACCGGTTTATCCGACCACCGAAGGTCTGCATCAGTTATCGTGGCGAAAGCTGATTCGTCAGGCGCTGATGCTGCTTGATGAGCAGCAGATGCCCGAGTTGCTGGCAGGGCTTGAAAATCACCATCCATTATTGAAATATCAGCTCAGCGAAGCGCTGCAACTGGTGCATCAGCCACCACCCGACAGCGATGTACAGCAGCTGATCAATCGCCAGCATCCGGCACAAAAACGGCTGGCATTTGAAGAGTTACTGGCACAGCAATTAACCATGCGGCAGATCCGCAAGCAAATGCAGCGACATCAGGCGCCGGTGTTAAATGGTGAGTCGCCGCTGGCGAAACAGCTATTAAGCAATTTGCCATTCCCCCTGACTGGCGCCCAGCAGCGCGTTTTGCAGGATATTTATCAGGATTTGACGCAGCCTATGCCCATGCAGCGCTTGGTGCAGGGGGATGTTGGCTCTGGCAAAACAGTAGTGGCAGCATTGGCGGCAATTGCCGCTGTGGCCAGCGGTTATCAGGCAGTGATGATGGCGCCTACAGAATTACTGGCCGAACAGCATTTGCAGACTTTTCAAAATTGGTTAACACCGCTGGGTATCACTGTAGGCTGGTGCGCCGGTAAACAAACTGCGGCACAACGTCGCGAAACCATAACGGCACTGGAAACTGGCGATATCAAAGTCGCGGTCGGTACCCATGCGTTGTTTCAGGATGAAGTAGTCTTTGCCAATCTGGGCCTTGTGATCATCGACGAACAACATCGTTTTGGCGTACATCAACGGCTGGCATTACGTGATAAAGGCCGTAATCTCAATAGTTACCCTCACCAATTGGTCATGACTGCTACACCTATCCCGCGAACCCTTGCCATGACTGCCTATGCTGATTTACAGGTATCGGTCATTGATGAATTACCGCCCGGCAGGCAGCCAGTGACCACCGCCGTGGTCGCTGATAATCGTCGTGATGAAGTCATTGAACGAGTACACCATGCCTGTCAGCAACAACGACAGGTTTACTGGGTGTGCACACTGATAGAAGAATCTGAACATTTACAGTGTCAGGCTGCTGAAGATACGGCGACCAGTTTGCAGGCGGCGCTGCCGGATTTACGGATTTTGCTGGTGCATGGCCGGATGAAAGCCGCCGAAAAAGAAATGGTGATGCAGGCGTTTAAAAATGGTGAAGCCGATTTGTTGGTGGCGACCACCGTGATTGAGGTCGGCGTTGATGTACCCAATGCCAGTCTGATGGTCATCGAAAATGCCGAGCGGCTGGGCCTTGCCCAATTACATCAATTACGTGGCCGGGTCGGGCGCGGCAGTGTGCAAAGTCATTGTCTTTTGATGTATCACCCGCCACTCTCTGAAAACGGTCTGGCACGATTGAAATGTCTGCGCGAAAGCAATGATGGTTTTGTTATTGCCGAGCGGGATTTGCAGATCCGCGGCCCCGGTGAATTACTGGGTACCCGGCAAACTGGCCTGCCACAATTTCGGGTGGCTGATTTATTGGCCGATCAGGATTTATTACCGGCGGTCAGCAGTGCCGCTGACAAACTGATTGATCAGTCACCTGAGCAGGCTAAAGCGCTAATTCAGCGTTGGTTTGCCGACAAAGTTAATTTGGGACAGGTGTAAACTAATTCTATGTCAGATCGTCGCCATTACCAGCACTGGTTAACCCCCCCTAAAGCCCGGTTACCGGCCAGTCTTGCTGATTGGTTGCAAAATACCGGTTCGTTGACCGCCAAACTTAAAGCGCATAGTCAGCAGACATTTTCAGTGCAAGTCCTCAGTAGTGGCTGGCAAAAACCAACGTTTGACGAAGCGCTGGCTTTACGAATTGATCGTCGTCAGCAAGTATTCTGCCGGGAAGTCTGTTTACTTGATGGTAACCAGCCCCGGGTATTTGCCCGCACCGTGGTGCCGCTGAGAAGTTATCCAGTACTACGAATGGGCCTGTCGCGCCTCGGTAATGCATCTTTGGGGGAATGGTTATTTAACGATCCCGCGGTATTACGTGGCCCGCTACAAATCAGTCTTTTGCCAAGTGGGCATTTATTGAGCAGGCATGCTTGTCAGGCTGCTACGTTGCCGGCACAGGCCTTGTGGGCCCGCCGATCCTGTTTTACGCTGCGCGGCAAAGCCTTGCTGGTCAGCGAGGTATTTTTACCGGCAACTGAGCATTATCCATGGTAAACCGACATTTCTTAAGTTTAAAACCCTACTTGCAGCTGACCCGGCTGGATCGGCCGATTGGTATTTTATTGCTTTTATGGCCAACACTGATAGCGCTTTGGATTGCAGCTGAAGGTGTGCCGGATTTTAAGCTGTTGCTGATTTTTACATTGGGCGTGGTTTTAATGCGCAGTGCCGGGTGTGCCATCAATGACTTTGCCGATCGTGAGGTGGATGGCGGCGTTTGGCGTACCGAAAACCGGCCGCTGGCAACAGGCGTTCTAAAACCCTGGCAGGCAGTAGCGACTTTTGTGGTTCTGGCCTTGCTGGCATTTTTGCTGGTATTGCAATTGAATCAGCTGACCATCTATTTATCACTGGTGGCGGTTGTTTTGGCGTTTGCTTATCCGTTTATGAAGCGTTTTACCTATTTACCGCAACTGGTATTAGGCATGGCCTTTGGCTGGGCGATTCCGATGGCCTTTGCAGCCCAAACGGGCAGTGTGCCGTTGATTGCCTGGTTGCTGTTTATCGCCAATATTATCTGGACAACGATTTACGATACGTTTTATGCCATGGCCGACCGTGAAGATGATTTGAAAATGGGCATTAAATCAACGGCCATTTTATTTGCGGATGATGACCGCTTGATCCAGGGTGTTTTGCAGGGTCTGTTATTGCTGGTGTGGTTGCTAATAGGTAAGCAATTAGCATTAGGCGGCGTATTTTATATTGGCCTGCTGGCGGTGGCCGGCTTATTTATTTATCAGCAATATCTGGTTCGACACCGCGCCCCGCGTGCCTGTTTACAGGCTTTTTTAAATAATAATTATGTTGGTGGTGTGCTATTTGTAGCGGTGGTACTGCATTACGCTGCTTCTGGTAGTTCATGATGCTGCGGTTGTTTTTGGCGGCGTTTTGTCTGCTTTGCAACGCATCACTGATAGCGGCTGAGGTTTATCGCAGTGTTGATGATAATGGCAATATCAGCTTTAACGATCAACCGGGAGGTCGTGCTGAAACGGTTGAGATTACCCCGGTTTCCAATCGTTACCGGCATCAGGTCGATTACGTTTATGACGGCGATACGCTGGTATTGGAAAACGGTGAACGGGTCAGATTGCTCAATATAAACGCCCCGGAAATCAGCAGCCGGCATCGTGATGGTGAGCAGGGCGGCGAGGCCGCCAAAATCTGGCTGAAACAACAAATTGGCAAACAGCCAATTTACCTGCGTTTTGATAAAGAAAAGCGTGACAAGTACGACCGACTATTGGCGCATATTTTCCTTGAGAATGAACGGCATTTAAATGCTGAAATACTTGAGCAGGGGCTCGCTGCATTAACGGTACATCCACCAAATCTGTTGTATATCGATGAAATGCGGGTGGCACAACAAGTCGCTATTACTAAGCGAAAAGGCATTTGGCAGGGCACAGCCTATCCCCTGAAAACAGCCCGCGCCGGATTAACTACTTCAGAGCGACGCGGCTGGCAGCGCTGGCAAATTACGCCCAGCGAAATCAAAGTCACCCGCAGTCAAATCTGGTTGATGGCTGGCGAGCGGCTAAGTGTGCGGATCAGAAAAGAACAATTGCCTTTATTTGCTGATCCTCAAAGCTATTTAAATAAACAACTGGAAGTTCGCGGCTGGTTATCACGGCGCGGCAATGATTATTTTCTGCAGGTTTCACACCCCAGCGCGATTAGCGTACGCTGAAAGAAAGTACCGATAAAGGCTCTGATATGGCGTTGATTGAAGGTTCCGCTTTTTTTGAACTGACAGCATTGCTGGCATTGGCTGCGGTCGCCGGCCTGATTGGTTTGCTGTTACGTCAGCCTATGATTGTCAGTTTTATTGCTGTCGGTGTACTGGCCGGCCCGTCAGCGCTGAATATTGTTCAATCGCATGACAATATTGAACTGCTGGCGGAACTGGGTATTGCATTACTGCTGTTTCTGGTCGGCTTAAAGCTGGACCTGAAACTGATTCGATCAGTCGGGCCGGTGGCTTTGGCAACGGGGCTCGGTCAGGTACTGTTTACGGCGATATTCGGATTTATTATTGGTCTGTTGCTCGGTTTGGATTGGGTAGCAGCGCTTTATGTTGCTATCGCACTGACGTTTTCCAGCACCATTATCATCGTCAAACTGCTTTCCGATAAACGTGAGGTTGATGCGCTGCATGGCCGCATTGCCATTGGTTTTTTAATTGTTCAGGATTTATTCGTGATCCTGGCTATGATGGCGTTATCTGCCTATGGTATTGGCGGGGATGCTGGCAATTCGCCCATCCTGCAAATCCTGACAGTATTGTTTTACGGGCTTATCATGCTGGCGCTGGTCGGCGTGTTTATGCGATATATCGCAACGCCACTGGTTAACCATATTTCCCATTCTCCCGAATTACTGGTGATTTTTGCTATCGGCTGGGCGACGTTGCTGGCATCCTTGGGCGAATACTTCGGCTTTGGCAAAGAGCTGGGTGGTTTGCTGGCTGGTATTTCATTGGCTTCCACACCTTACCGGGAAGCGATTGTCGCCCGGTTATCGTCATTGCGGGACTTTCTGTTGTTGTTCTTCTTTATTGCGTTGGGCACCGAGTTAGATCTCAGTTTGCTTGGCGATCAAGTGGGACCGGCATTGGTGTTTTCGCTGTTTGTATTAATCGGTAACCCACTGATTGTCCTGGCCATCATGGGCTATATGGGCTATCGCAAACGTACCGGTTTTCTGGCCGGTTTAACGGTCGCGCAAATCAGTGAGTTTTCGCTGATTTTTATGGCGATGGGCGTCAGTCTTGGCCATATAACTAATTCGGCTTTGGGACTGGTGACCCTGGTCGGATTGGTAACGATTGCCTTGTCGGTCTACATGATTACCTATTCGCATACCTTGTTTCGCTGGTGTGAACCGCTGTTGGGCATATTCGAACGACGCCACGCATTTCGTGAGCAAGCTGTTGGCCAGCATCTGTCATCACAGCAACAATATGATGTGATTATTTTCGGCTTGGGCCGGTATGGTGCGGTGATTACTGAACGTTTTCGGGCCGAGGGCAAACGGGTATTAGCGGTGGATTTTAATCCGGATCTGGTCAAACGTTGGCGGCAACGTGGTTTTGACATTATGTATGGTGATGCGTCTGATATGGACTTTATCGAAATGCTGCCGCTGCAATCGGTGCAATGGGTGATTTGCGCGATGCCGCAGCATGATTTGGGGGTCACCCATGAAGATCCGCGGATTGTCTTACTGGATGCACTAAAACAACAGCATTATCAGGGAAAAGTCGCAGTTTCCACGCATTTCACTCATGATATCTCCAGTTTGCAGCAGCATGGTGCTGATTTGGTACTGCAACCCTATCATGATGCGGCAGATCAAGCGGTGGAACGAATCAGGGCTGCCTCAATTTAGCCAGCCTGATGGACACAATTGCGACCCGAAATTTTCGCGGCATAGACTGCCTGATCGGCGGCTTGCAGCAACTGTTTGCTGGTTTGGGATGCGCTGGCAATATCGAGTGTAGCCAGCCCGATTGATAACGTTATTTGTACCTTACGACCATGACTGACGCTAAAGTGCATTTCAGCAATCTGTTCCCGCATCCGCCTGGCAATATCGGCAGCAACAGTGGCATCGGTATCGGTTAATAGAATGACAAATTCCTCACCACCATAACGTGACAACACATCGGTACTACGCAAGCTGTCATTGAGCAGCGTTGCGACTTGTTTGAGGATCACATCACCGGCCTGATGACCATGCTGATCGTTGACCCGTTTAAAATGATCCAAATCGACGAACAGGCATGATAACGGCGTTTTCTGTCGTTTGGCCCGGCTGACCTCTTCTTCGATACGCTGATCAAAAAAACGCCGGTTATTGACGCCGGTCAACGGATCGCGCAGCCCCACCAGTTTAATCTCTTCATGTAACCGGGCGTTTTCAATACAGGCGGCGACTACAGCAGCCATATGTTGCAAAAACTGAGTACCGATGCCGGCCTGAAAACGTGATGGATTTCGGCTGCCCAGATTCAGACAGCCAATCAACTGTTGTTGGCGAATTAACGGTAATAAAGCCACCGAACCCAAATCGCCGGCGGCTGGAAACAGCCAGGCATGCTTTTGTGCTTCAAATGCCGATAAACGCGGTGTACGTTGCAGATTAAAAAACTGGTCCAGCGTATGAAAACTGTCAGTAAATAACAGCTTATGCTGCCATCGTGTATTATCAGGAATGTCGTCTACCAGACGTTGAAAGGCATATTCCGGATCATAAAGCAGCAAGGTGACTTCAGTTAACTGAAACCGTTGCTGATGCTGCTCAAGGATCAGCGTTAATAAGGCGGACAAGCTGCCACAACTGAGTAAACTCAGTTCATATTGCTGAAAATTATCCTGTTTGCGCTCGTTGCTTTTGGCAATGCGCAACAGGTCATCCAGCCGTCGTTGTAGCGTGCTTGCGTCTTGTCGCATCCGGCAGCCTTAGGCTGAAATCAGGAGATGGGCCTAATAATGGCGGATCGCGCGGGCAATTGTCCAGACTTCGAGGCGCGTAACACCCTGTTTTTGCAGACAACGCCCGGCCTCAGCAACGGTGTGGCCGGTGGTATAAACATCATCAATCAGTGCGACATGCTTTATGCCATGAAGGTCACCACAAGCAAATGCACCGCGTAAATTTTTTCGGCGCGCCTTAAACGGCAATTCACTTTGCGGCTGGGTGGCTCTTATCCGTTTTAAGATATGGTTATCGACGTTAATATCTAACAATTTCCCCAGCCGGTTGGCAAGATCAGCAGATTGGTTATAACCACGTAGCCGCAAACGGCGGTTATGCAGCGGTACAGGTATAATTAAAGTCGGTAAATCGTCGCGCATTTTCAGCCTGGCGGCCATTTGCGCAGCAAAAAAATCACGCAGTCCCAATTGCTGATGAAATTTATAAGCCCCGA
>CAYYRO010000038.1:0-18742 GCA_964474075.1 uncultured Methylophaga sp. | reverse complement strand
GAGCGTCAAAAATGGGAACTCTTCGACGAATATAATCGTCGAAATGTCACCGCTGCATTCGTCGAATTGGAGTGGGAATAATATTTAGGAGAGAAGATTATGCTCGGTCGAATGATAACAATTTTAAGTATCAGCTTTGGGCTGATGCTGGCCGTTCACCCCGCTCATTCGGCGACCCCGGACGAGCCCATGTGGCCTATCATCAAAGAAATTCACTTTGAAGGTAAAGAGATTCGTGACAACGCAGATGATTTGATTGCCCTCGATGCGCCAAAACGCGCTGAGGATGCGGCCATTGTGCCTATCACCATCAAATTGCTACAGCCGCAAACTGCCGATAAATATGTCAAAAACCTGCACCTAATTATCGATAACAACCCTGAACCTTATTCTGCAAACTTTCATCTGAATCCGGAAATCAGCAATGTTGAAATCGGTACGCGTGTGCGTGTCGACCAATACACTGATATGCGGGTCATTGCTGAAATGAATGATGGCACGATGCATATGGTTAGCAAGTTCGTTAAAGCATCTGGTGGCTGTAGTGCGCCTGCAGGTAAAGATGCTGAAGCAGCATTGGCACGCTTGGGCAAAATGCAGATCCGCATGCGTCAACCAACGATAGGTGAGCCAGTTCAAGCTCAGGTTATTGTCAGCCATCCGAATTACAGTGGCCTGCAATATGACCAAAAAAACCGTAAATATATCAATGCTCACTACGTAGAAAAAATTGATATCGATTACAACGACAAAACTTTATTTAGCGTAGATACCGGTATTTCAGTTAGTGAAGATCCCAGTATTCGCTTTACGTTCACACCGGCCGAAAACGGTGTCTTGAAAGCGCGTGTAGTCGATAGTCAGAAACAGGAATTTTCTGCAGAAAAGCAAATATAGTTTTAACAAATACATTGTAAAAAAAAGGCTGCGTACGCAGCCTTTTTTTTAATTGTTGTTGCTCATTGTAATTTACATTCTTTGTAAGCAGTTTTGATGACTTTATCAAACTTGTCCATAGAATCGTTCAATACTTTATCATCACGAAATTGTGCGCCCCGATCAGCCGGTAAGTTTTTATACATATATCCGGTATGGATGTCTTCAAATTCCTGCTGCGTGAAAGACATATCAATTTTATCGATAACGCATGAACATTTATGAACACTTTCATAGACATTCATATCACTGTTGGCAGTCATACAGTCCTGAACATAGTGCACTTTGGTGACCGTTGAAAAATCTTGCTCACTGTGGTCATCGGCCATCGCTAGCCCCGGTAAAAAAGCCATACCGGCAACAAGCATCGTTAATCTGGTTTTAGTCATTCATCTCTCCCTTTGGTCTTTATATTAAGGTGTTTCTTAGTAATTGGCAGGCAGGATTAAGTTCCTAAACGCCAAAAAGCCTGCAATTTGCCGTGTTAATTTTCCTCATCACCGCAAGATAAGGTAAAATTTAATGTTTAATCATGCAACTACTCGGCGCTGGACAGGAGAATCCGATGAAAAAATTGCTGCTGCATCTCGACACCGATCCGGTGGCGAGTACTTTTGATCAGGCCGTCGCCTATGATTCCGGCGTTGATAATATCATCGCCCACGGCGGTGCAACGCGGGACAATGTCACCGCACATGTACACGGCATGATCTTTACTCGTGGCGGCAAAAACCTGAAAAACAGCGCCATTTTTGTCGGTGGTTCCAATGTTTCCGCCAGTGAATTGGTGGGTCAGGCTGTTAAAAAAGCCTTTTTTGGTCCCGTTAAGGTTTCAGTAATGCTGGATCCGAATGGCTCTAATACCACTGCTGCTGCCATCGCTCGTAAAGTCATGAAAAATTACGATATTACCGGCAAAAAAGTCGTGATCTTAGGCGCAGGTCCTGTAGGACAACGCACTGCTTTGTACCTCATCAAAGAAGGTGCTGGCGATGTCGTACTGACTTCTCGCAGTCTGCAACGCAGCAAAGCCACAACCGATCAAATGAAAAAGGCTTACGGTGTTGATGTCATTCCCGGTGAAACACGTAGCGATGAAGCGGTAGCCAATTTGCTGAAAGACGCACATGTTGTTGTTGCAGCCGGGCCCGCAGGTGTGTGTATCGTATCTGAAAAAAACTGGGCTGATAGTAAAACTTTAGAAGTGATTGCTGATGTTAACGCAGTGCCGCCACTTGGTGTAGAAGGCATCGAAGTGATGGATGACGGTGTTGAAAGACAAGGTAAGCGGTTTTATGGTGCTATCGCGATTGGTAACTTTAAGATGAAAGTGCATCGCGGCGCAGTGGCCTCATTGTTTGACAGTAATGATCTGTTTCTTGATGAAACCACGATTTATGACATCGCCTGTAAAATTGACAACGGTTAGTGAATACAAAGACCAGTCTGCCTTTTGATCCGTCGGCGCTGATTGAAGTCAGCACACCCGCCCGCCTGCACCTTGGCTTTCTCGATTTGGGAGCGAGCCTGGGGAGACGTTTTGGCAGTATTGGTCTTGCGATCAACAGTCATCAAACGGTTATCCAGGTGACCGGTGCAGAAAGTCTGACGATTAGTGGCTCTGATAATGAAGCAGAGATCAGTAAAATCACTGATCTTACTGAGCGCTTTATCAAGCATTGCCAACCTGTTCTGAAAAATATAACCACATCGCCAAGCCTGAAAATAGTTGGATTAATCCCGGAACATGCCGGCTTGGGATCAGGCACACAACTCGCGTTAACGGTTGGCCGCACGTTGGCTGAATTTTATAAATTACCATTGAGTACTGCCGAAATCGCCAGCATCATGGCGCGGGGTCAACGCTCCGGTATCGGCATTAATACCTTTGATCATGGCGGTTTTGTCGTTGATGGTGGTCTTGGTGAAAACAGTCTGCTGCCACCGATGCTCATTAATATGAAATTCCCAGCTGAGTGGCGGATATTGTTGATTTTTGATCCAAAATATCAGGGCGTTCATGGTGAAGCTGAAAGTCAGGCATTTAAACAATTACCTGATTTTCCAAAAGCCAATAGTCAGGCAATTTGCCAGCTAACGCTGATGCAGTTACTGCCAGCTCTGGCAGAGCAAAACATTGATGCATTTGGCAGCGCTGTCACCGAGATTCAGGCGCTGATTGGTGCGCATTTTGCGCCGGTTCAGGGCGGCTTATTTACCAGCCCCAATGTTGCACAGCTCTTTGAACAAGCAAGGCAAGCAGGCCATCAAGGCATCGCCCAGAGCTCTTGGGGCCCGACAGGCTGTGTTTTTGTCGACAGCGATGCCTCAGCGCTACAGCTGCAACAACATTTACAGACTTATTGCGCGCAGCATACTGCACTTAAAGATATTGTCATTAATATTAGTGAGGCTGCCCCGCAAGGTGCCCGCATCAAGCATTTGGCTGCGCCGCCGACAATTTCTCAATTAAGGAGTCATCATGGCTAAACGTTCGATCATTCATATGATTAACCCGATGAAGCATAACAGTCCGTTTGATATCAATATGGCATTGGATGCCGGATACGATGTATTGATGCCATACAATAATGTCGAGCTGAAAGAAGTCGCGGGCTTAGTCCAGGATGCAATATTTTCGCGTGGCCCAGCCGGCGTCAAAATGACCGGTATGTTTATTGGTGGCCGTGATATTGGTGTCGCCATGGATATGCTTGAAGCAGCTAAAAATGCTATGTCGCCACCATTTGAAATTTCAGTATTTGCTGATCCAAGTGGTGCCTTTACGACTGCTGCAGCGCTGGTTGCCTGCGTCGAACGTGAACTGAAGAAAAATTTTAAACAGGATTTCAAAGGCTGCCGTGCTGTTGTTTTCGGCGGTACAGGTCCGGTTGGTCTGGCGACAGCAGTGATTGCTGCTCAACAAGGCGCTGATACAACCATCGTTGATCACTTCTCAATCGATACAGCGCTGGAATTCGCTGACGAAGCCAAAAAACGCTATGGCGTAACACTGCGTGCCACCACCGCCGCCTCCGATGCTGACAAAGCACGCTTATTATCCAATGCCGATGTGGTTTTCTGTGCGGCCAAAGCTGGAATTCAGGTGCTGAATGCCTCTGTACTGGGTGATGCCAAACAGTTAAAAGTCGCCGGTGATGTCAATGCGGTCGCGCCGCTGGGTATTGAAGGCATTGAACTGATGGATAACGGTGTCCCGTTAAAACTGGCTACAAATTGTCCGGATGCAGTGGGTATTGGCGCACTGGCAATTGGTAACGTCAAATATAAACTGCAACAAGCTTTGTTGAGAGAAACACTGGACAGCGAAAAACCGGTTTATCTGGACTTCCGTAATGCCTTCGATGGCGCCCGTAAACTGGTCTGAACAATCTCCTAAACCACTGATCCTGATTGCCGCCCAAAGTGGGCGGTTTTTAGCGCAAATAGCGGCGCGGGCCGGTTATCCGGTTCGGGTCGCGGATCAGTTTGCCGATAAAGATACGCTGGCGATTGTCGAGCAACATCTGCTGTTGCCTGACTTTCATCAGCTCAGCGCACATCAGTTTCTGCAAACGATTAATGAACTGGCAAATAATCAACAAGCCATTTTAATTATCGGTACCGGAATTGAGCGGTTTTTTAATTGCCTGGCAATGCTGCCGGCTAATATTCAGTCAGCTAATAATGGTTTGCCGGCTTTGCAGATCTGTCTGAACCCTTCTCGCTGGTTTGCACTATTATCGGATTTGGCAATCCGCTACCCGCCCAGTCAATTTTCCCGTCCAGCCAATCCTCATCTTTTTTTACAAAAACAGTCACAACACTGGGGCGGTAGTCATATTCAGCGGTCCGCCCTATCTGCACCATCAGCGGTCTATTACCAACAAAAGATCCATGGTCGCAGCGGTTCGGTTTTATTTATCGCTGCGGCTGGCGAAGTCCGGCTAATCAGTCTGAATCAGCAATATTGCCGGGCGCCCGGGCAAGATGATTATCAGTTATTGGCGGTGACTAACCGCTTTGAGATAAGCGCTGCACAGCAAAAATGGCTATTAAAAACCTGCGCAAAGCTTAGTCAAACATTAGCATTGCGAGGCTATCAGTCTCTGGATTTTATTATTGATGATGAGGAGCAAATTTGGCTATTGGAATTGAATCCACGGCCCAGTGCCTCATTACAGTGTCTACCGACGGAATGGTCACTACTGGACTGGCATTTACAAGCCTGTCAGGGACAACTGCCCGAGATTGAAAATTTGCCAATAGCGCCGCCCCGCGTTTGGTATTGCTGTTATGCCAGTCAGGATTTAACAATTCCGGCGCAGTTTGACTGGCCTGAACAGGCTTGCGATCTGCCGGCAGCAGGGACACATTTCACCAAAAATCAGGTGATCTGTAGCCTGCAGTTTGAGCCACCTTCAGAGGATGTCTTACAACATGGTCAAAATCTGGCAACACAGTTGCAGTTACAATTACAAAATGCGCTTGAAAAACCGCAAAATACCGCCATATAAGGCTTCAGTCATTCTTGGAGAACAGTAAATGAAACGCATTTTGTTATATCTCGGCACTAATATCGCGGTATTAGCCGTACTCAGCATGACCATGCGGCTGCTGGGTATCGATGGCATGCTCAATGAGCAGGGTGGCCTCGATATGAATGCACTGCTGATTATGGCAGCCGTCATTGGCTTCAGTGGTTCATTTATCTCACTGCTGATTTCTAAATGGACTGCCAAACGCATGACCGGCGCTGAGGTCATTACTGAACCTCGTAACAGCACCGAACGCTGGCTGCTGGAGACGGTAGCCCGTCAGGCAGAAAAAGCCGGCATCGGGATGCCGGAAGTTGCCATATACAATGCACCAGATCCCAATGCTTTTGCTACTGGTGCCAACAAGAATAATGCACTGGTTGCCGTCAGTACCGGTTTAATGCAATCAATGACCCAAGATGAAGTAGAAGCCGTATTGGCACACGAAGTCAGCCATATTGCTAATGGCGATATGGTGACCATGGCGCTGATTCAGGGGGTGGTCAACACCTTTGTTATCGTGTTGTCGCGAGTGATTGGTCATCTTGTGGACCGGGTTGTATTTAAAACCGAAAGTGGTCACGGGCCGGCATTTTGGATCACATCGATTATAGCCGAACTGGTTTTGGGAATTCTGGCCAGTATCATCGTTATGTGGTTCAGCCGCCAGCGTGAATTTCGGGCCGATGCAGGAGCGGCTAATCTGGTCGGCGCACCGAAAATGATTGCGGCTTTAAGACGTCTGGCCGGGACTTCGGCAGAGCCGTTACCGGATCAATTACATACGCTGGGGATTTCGGGTGGCCGTAAAGGTGGCTTGAGTGCTTTATTTATGACCCATCCACCACTGGAGTCACGCATCGTTGCTCTGCAACAGCGCTAAGATTTAAACAAAAAACAAAAAGCAAAAAAACGGGGCTTTCGCCCCGTTTTTTTATGCTTCTTCGTCGAAGTTATAATCAAGCTGTGGTGATGGCTCGTGAATATAAAAGCCCTGCGCGTAATCAACGCCCAGACGCCATAACAATGCCAAACTATTGGCATCAGCAACAAATTCCGCAATACAACGTTTTTTGGCTTGTTTGGCCATATCAATGATGGCTTTTACTGCTGCCTGATTCTCCAGATCATGCGCCATATTTTCGACGAAATTACCGTTAATCTTCAGGTAATCGACATCCAGTTCATGCAAACTATGCGAAAAATCAATGCCACTGCCAAAATGTTCCAGACCAAACTCACAGCCTATTTTTTTCAGTTTGGCGATAGTCTCTTTGCTTTGTTCCAGATTATCCAATGCCGCCGTTTCACTGATTTCAAACACCAGTGAATTACCCTTCAGATTTTGTGCTTGCAGACTTGCTGACAGCCAGTCGACAAAATCTTTTTCATGTAGTGTCTGCTCTGAAAGCTTTATAAAAAATCGGGTATTTGGCCGTTGTTTTTGATGCTCGCTGAGCATCGCCAGTGCTCTGCGGATCACCCACTTATCAATTTCTGACATGACTTGCAGGCGATCAGCGGTATCAATAAATTCTTCCGCTTTCAGAGTTTTGCCGGAATCCAGCTTCAAGCGCAGCAAGACTTCATAAAGCTCCTGCTCCGGGCCATGTAAACTGACGATCGGCTGAAAATGCAGAAAGAAATCGTCATTTTGCATCGCATTTTCGAAAATTTGCTGCCATTGCTGTGTATTAGCCAGCGGCTGTGCCTGTTCCGTTGGTTGATAACGGGCAATTTGGTTACCGCCGGCTTTCTGGGCACGAATGCAGGCACGGTCGGCATTTTCGAGGGCAACTGCCGGTGACGCTACATTTTCACTGATCCGGCTAATGCCGATGCTGCAATGCAGATCGATGATTTTGCCATTGGTTTGCGACACATAATCATCAATCGCCTTGCGATATGCTTCGGCGCGAGTATCGACTTCCCGTTCATTGGCACTGGGCACAATCACCGCAAAAACCTGATCCGCATAGCGGCCTAAGATCTCATCCTCGGCCAGTGTCCGGCGTAGTAAATCACCAACACTTTTAATGACCATATCACTGGTGCCAAGGCCAACTTGTTCTTTAATCGACTGGAAATCATCGAGCACAATAAACAGTAATTCGGCATCGCCCAGCCCTTCGGCAGCGGCATTGATGGCTTTTTCCAGTTCATCGGTAAACCGGCTGCGGGTATAGAGGCCAGTCAATAAATCATGATCTCGCAGCAGTTTTAGTTGTGATTCGGTACCACTGAAAATACTGTCATCACGAATAACGACCTGGGTGCAGTTTTCGCCCTCGACATTGGCATGTGAGAACTCAATATTAGCATCAAAAAACTGGCCATCTGCCTTCATGCATTGCACGGTAACCGTTTGTGGCTGAGCATCGGTGGTTTCGGCAAATTGACGGAATACCATCTTAAATTTGGCATGATCGTCTACACCAATCAGATCCAGAATCGGCAAACCATCGATATCTTCGGCTTCTTCATAACCAAATAGCGCCAGATAAGCGCGATTAACATAAATATGCATGCCTTCATGCATATAGGCGACGGCATCTCGTGAACTTTCAAGCAATGCCTGAGAGCGTTTTTCGCTCTCTCGCAAAGCCCGTTCGTTACGTCGTGCCAGCCGTCTGATATTCAAATTAAGCAACTCGCGCTCGGCAGCAAATTGCAACCGGTCAATATCGCCCTGTTGCACTACATCCTGGACACCAGAGCGGAATAATTCTTTTTCGGCCTCAGCATCGCTGCAAATCACAATGCAGGGTAAATCTTTGCCCAAACGGTGTAACAGATTGGTAATTTCCAGCGGGGTTAAATTTTCCAGGTGATCACGGCAGACCAGCAAATCCCATGTCTGATTGCTGAGTAATTGTTCCAACGCATGAAAATTATCTTCGCGTGAGGCGCGTACCGCATGACCGGCACTCCGCAATACAGTAACGACCGCATCGGTGTCGGTCAGTGAATCATCGACTATCAATAAACGCAATATGCCTTCAGCTCTTGCCACGCTAGTCACCTTCGCTAAGTTGTGCCGGTTTTACCGGACGGCTACCCTCGAGTCGCGTCATTGCCTCGGCCATCCACGATTCAACTTGTTGATTGATGTTGGCGGCTGACTGACCTTGCGTCGTTATCTTAGCGCCAATTTGCATTTTAATCACACCCGGTTTTTTCAAAAAACCATGTTTCGGCCAGAAATGTCCGGCATTATGAGCAACCGGCACTACCGGAACCTGTGCTTCAACCGCCAAACGTGCACCACCAATACCAAACCGACCCAGGCTACCTACCGGCATTCGTGTCCCTTCAGGGAACACCACCACCCAGGCACCGGATGCCAGCCGATCTTTACCCTGCTCAATCACCTGGGCCAATGCTTTACGCCCGGCTTTACGGTCAATAGCAATTGGATTTAACGATGCCAGTCCCCAGCCAAAAAACGGCAACCATAATAATTCGCGTTTCAACACCCAGACCTGCGGCGGAAACACGGCCTGCAAAGCCAGTGTTTCCCATGCTGATTGATGTTTGCAAAGGATCACGCAAGGCTCATCAGGAATCAACTCGCGGCCTTCAACTTCCAGTTTGATGCCACAAATAATCTTCAGCAACCAGATATTCCAGACTGCCCAACGGCTGATAATCCGGTAACGTAATTTAAACGGTAATGGCCAGAGCAACACGCCGAGACAAGAAAACACCACAGCGCTGATACTGTAAATAATAAAAAATAGTGTGGAGCGCAGCCAAATCATCAAACTGATGGCTCCAGTAACGCGTCTACCACCGCCGCCAAATCATCATAAACTGGCACATCGCCTGCGACACCGGCCTTTTCTGTTACAGCGCCTTTACCCGTTCGTACCAAAATTGGTCTGGCACCTGCCGCTTGCGCGGCTTCGATATCACGCAGCGAATCCCCTACTGCCGGCACATGCTCCAGCCCAATACGCAGCCGATGTGCCAGATCATTAAATGAACCAGGGCTTGGTTTACGACAGTTACAGTGATCATCGGGACCATGCGGACAAAACATGATTGCTTCAATTCGCCCGCCCACCTGAGACAACATACGACGCATTTTACTGTGAATGCGGTTAAGCATTTCCACATCCAGCAAACCGCGGGCAATGCCCGACTGATTGGTAATAACCACTACCCGAAAACCGGAATAATTCAGCCGGGCAATCGCTTCCAGACTGCCGTCAATAGGCTCCCATTCCGCCGGCGACTTTATAAAATCGTCCGAATCGTGATTAATCACCCCATCGCGGTCCAGAATAATCAACGACATGGCAGCCTCCGCTTATTGTTGCAGGCAGGAAATATCGGCAACACCGATAAATAATGCCCGGGTTTGATTAAGCAATGCCAGACGATTATCACGCACTGCCGGATCGTCGGCCATCACCATGACATCATCAAAGAATTTATCAATGCTGTCTCGCATCGTCGCCAAATGCTTTAACACTGCCGAATAATCGGCTTGCTGCATTAATGGCGCCACGGTTTGTTGCACCTGCATCACCAGCGCTGCCAAATCCTGTTCAGCCTGGTCACTGAGTAAATCAGCTTTAAGGCCTAGCTGCTGATCATAAGCACCATTTTTGCGAAGAATATTATCGATCCGCTTATTAGCAGCCGCCAGTGCTTCCGCCTCCGGCAAAGCCCGGAAACCGCTGACCGCTTCCAGTCGCTGCATAAAATCAAGCGGCCGGCTTGGCGCCACCGCCAGCACTGCTTCAAACGTATCACCGGTAAAGCCGTTATCCAGAATATAACCACGCAGCCGTTCAAACATATAACCCTGGACTTGTTCAGCAGCGGTTTTTTCAGTGAGCTTATCAGCAAAGTTTTCGGCTGCGATTTGCAGCAGTTCGCTGAGATCCAAATCCAGCTGCTTTTCGATAATAATGCGTAACGCGCCTAACGCTGCACGCCGCAAAGCAAAAGGATCTTTAGCACCGGTTGGTGGCTGGCCAATACCAAATAAGCCGACCAAAGTATCCAGTTTTTCGGCAAGACTCAGCGCCTGCCCGATACCGCCCGCCGGTAAATCATCACCGGCAAAACGTGGCATGTATTGCTCATCCAACGCATCGGCAACGGCGGCCGGCTCGCCATCAAGCGTCGCGTAATTACGGCCCATAATGCCCTGTAATTCCGGAAACTCTCCGACCATTTCAGTCAATAAATCACACTTTGCCAATTCACCGGCACGCTGGGCTTGCGCCGCATCCGCGCCGATTTTTTCAGCAATAACGGCTGCCAGCTTGGCCACCCGCTGCGATTTGTCGTAAACCGTGCCCAGCTTATTTTGGAAGACAATAGTTTTTAACTGTTCTTGTCTTGCCGATAAAGGCTGCTTGCGATCGGTATCCCAGAAAAATGCCGCATCACTGAGCCGTGGCCGAATGACCCGCTCATTACCGGCAATGACTTGCGCCATATCACGGCTTTCAATATTGCTGACGGTAATAAAATTCGCTAACAGCTGACCGGGTTTTGCTTGTACCGGAAAATACTTCTGATGCCCTTGCATAGACGAAATCAATGCCTGTGGTGGCAGCTCCAGAAAGCGTTTATCAAAACTGCCGGCAATGGCAACCGGCCATTCCACAAGACCTGTGACTTCATCCAGCAAGTCTTTATCAATAATCGCTTCACCGCCGAGCCTCGTAGCTAATTCTTTTACCTGACCAAGAATGGCTTCGCGCCGCGCGTTAAAGTCAGCCATCACATGGCCTTCGGTTTCCAGTTGTGGTGCATAACTGCGGGCACTGTTAATGCGAATCGGCTTAGGGTGATGAAAACGGTGACCGTAAGAAATGCGATCAGCTTGCGTGTCGAGAATGGTTGCCGGCACGACCTCATCACCGAGCAACATCACCAGCCAATGCACTGGCCGGACAAATTCGGCGCTGGAATTACCCCAGCGCATCCGTTTGGCGATCGGTAATGCGTCCAATGCCTGCTGGATGATCTCTGGCAACAACTCCGCCGCGGATTGACCAGCTTGTTGCTGGCGATATACCAGCCATTTGCCTTTATCGGTTTCCAGCGTTTCCAGCGCATCAACTTCTACGCCGCAGGATCTAGCAAAGCCCTGCAACGCTTTGCTGGGATTGCCTTCATCATCAAACGCCGCACTAACGGCCGGGCCGCGTTTTTCAATTTGCTGATCGGCTTGCTGGGTTTGCAAATCATAAACAGTGACTGCCAGACGTCTTGGCGCAGCATATGCCGTCGTACCGGAAAAGCTTAATTCTGCCGCTTTCAGCCCCTGCTCAATACCGCCTAATAATGCGCAGCTCAATGTGCCCAGTGTCGTTGGCGGCAGTTCTTCGGTACCCAGTTCAAATAAAAAATCCTGCTGGCTCATGCGCTGGCCTCCTGCTTGGCCAACATCGGAAAGCCCAATGATTCACGGCGATCAAAATAAGCTTGTGCCACGGCACGCGCCAACGTGCGCACCCGTAAAATAAAACGTTGCCGCTCGGTGACCGAAATCGCTTTGCGGGCATCGAGTAAATTAAAGGTATGTGATGCTTTGAGCACCATTTCATAGGCGGGCAATGGCAAGCCGGCAGCAATCATGCGTTCACTCTCGGTTTCACAGGTATCGAACAAATTAAATAAATGCTCAGTATTGGCGTGCTCGAAGTTATAGGCCGACATTTCCACTTCATTTTGCAGGAATACATCGCCATAAGTGACTTTGCCCAGCGGGCCATCGGCCCAGACCAGGTCATAAACACTTTCAACGCCCTGTAAATACATGGCGATGCGTTCAAGACCGTAAGTGATTTCGCCGGTGACCGGTTTGCATTCCAGACCGCCAACCTGTTGAAAATAGGTGAACTGGGTGACTTCCATACCATTCAGCCAGACTTCCCAGCCCAGCCCCCAGGCGCCCAGAGTTGGTGATTCCCAGTTATCTTCAACAAATCGAATGTCGTGAATGGTGGTATCCAATCCCAGCATCCGCAGCGAACCCAGATACAAATCCTGTATATCCAGTGGCGAGGGTTTAATCACTACCTGAAACTGATAATAGTGCTGCAAGCGGTTGGGATTATCACCATAACGGCCATCAGTTGGCCGGCGTGATGGCTGTACATAAGCGGCACTCCATGGCTCCGGGCCAATGGCTCGCAAAAAAGTCGCGGGATGAAATGTCCCGGCACCGACTTCCATATCATAAGGCTGCAGTAACACACAGCCCTGCTCTGCCCAATATTGTTGCAGGCGCAGAATCAGTTCCTGAAAGGTTTTTGGCGTAGCTGCCGGCACCGCAGGCTCAGTCATGAAGGTTCTCTTTTCGGTCGAAATTTAAAATGCGTCGATTATAGCGAATATAGGCCCTGCTTGTAGAGTTGCCGATCACTGTCAGACATTGTGGCAACAACAATTTACCGGCAACGATACGGTACAATACCGACAACATTTCACAGGAAACAGCAGCCTATGACCCGACGTATTGGCATCGTGATGGATCCGATTGAGGCCATTAACACCAAAAAAGACAGCAGCCTTGCCATGTTGTTAGCTGCTCAGGCACGTGGCTGGCAAATTTTTTATATGCAGCAGTCAGATGTGTTTTTGCGCGATGGTCAGGTGCTGGCATCAATGGCCGCATTAACGGTACAAGACGATTCTTATGACTGGTTTCAGCTGGGGGATGCGCAAATTGCACCGCTGCATTCACTGGACGCCATATTGATGCGCAAAGATCCGCCGTTTGATATGGAATATATTTACAGCACCTATTTGCTCGAACAAGCGCAGTCAAAAGGTGCATTGATTGTCAATGACCCGCAAAGCCTGCGTGATGCCAACGAAAAATTGTTTACTGCCTGGTTTCCACAGTGCTGCCCACCGACCCTGATGACCCGGCAAAAATCACTGATGCGCGAATTTCAGGCAGAGCATGGCGACATCATTATTAAACCGCTGGATGGCATGGGCGGCGCGTCGATATTCCGGGTAATGCAGGGTGATCCAAATTTTTCGGTCATTGTCGAAACCCTGACCGAAAACGGTAGCAAATCAGTCATGGTGCAGCAGTATTTACCGGCCATTAAAGATGGCGATAAACGTATTTTGCTGATTAATGGCGAGCCGGTACCGTATGCATTAGCGCGGATCCCGGCCGATGGCGAAACCCGTGGCAATTTAGCAGCTGGCGGCCGAGCTGAAGGCCGGGAACTGACTGAGCGGGATCGCTGGATTTGCAGTCAGGTTGGCCCCAAATTACGTGAAAAAGGCCTGTTGTTTGTTGGCCTTGATGTCATCGGTGATTATCTGACCGAAATTAATGTCACTAGTCCGACCTGTATTCGTGAACTGGATCGCTTGTTTAACCTGGATATTGCTGGTGATTTAATGACTGCCATTGAGAAACAATTATGCGCTTGATGAGTTTAATTTTGCTCAGTCTGTGCCTGCTCGCAGCCTGCGGTGAAAAGCCGGCACAAACTGCCAAAATTTATGCCTTTGGCACTGAAATCGATATCAGTATTTATGGTGAAGACGAAGCCACATTTGAGCGAGCTGTAAGTCAGCTCGAGGACACCTTTTCTGACGTCAATAATTTGTGGCATGCCTGGCAGCCCAGCGTGTTGACCCGCATTAATGACGCAATTTCCACGGGGGCAAGTATTGCCGTCGATGACAATGTCGCTGGCGTTATTGGACAGGCGCAACAACTGGCGCGTGACAGTAATCATTTATTTAATCCCGCGGCCGGACAGCTGTTTACCCTGTGGGGTTACGAACAGGATGATTGGTTTGAATCGCGGCCGCCCCCGGCTCAGACAGAAATTGATGCATGGCTGGCCGCCAATCCCACCATGGACGATATTGTTATCGAAAAAGGCCAATTACACAGCATTAACCCGATGGTCAAATTAGGATTTGGTGGTTTTGCCAAAGGCTATGCCGTGGATGCAGCGATTAAAGTATTGAAAGCCGAAAATATAGATAACGCTATTGTTAATATCGGCGGCGATTTACGGGCGATTGGTCAACATGGCAATCGGCCATGGAATATCGGCATTCGCCATCCCCGTCAGGATGGCGTGCTGGCCTCGGTCACCGTCAAAGACGATGAAAGCGTTTTCAGTTCCGGTGATTATGAGCGTTATTTTGAATATCAGGGCAAACGTTATCCACATATCATGGATCCCCGTACCGGTTATCCGGCTGATCAGGCGATGTCGGTGACTGTGATTGATAATAACGCGGCACGCGCCGATGCTTCGGCAACGGCATTATTTGTTGCTGGCGACGACTGGCCACAACTCGCCGCCAAACTTGGCTTAAAACATGTCATGTTGATGACCGATGAAGGTATTCTGGAAATGAGCCCGGCGATGGCGCAGCGAGTCAAACTCATCAGTTATCAGGATGAGCCGGTATTGCGCGACATTCCTTGATTTGAGCTGATTTTATGGATAACTACAGCAACGACCGTCTGATTTTCACCCTGCTCTTTTCGGTGATTATTCACGTTGCGGTGATCCTTGGCGTCAGTTTTAATGTGTTTTCGCCGGCGACCAATGCACCAGTTAATAATCTGGATATTACGCTGGTCAAACAACAAACCTTAAAAGCGCCTGAAGAAGCTGATTTTCTGGCGCAGGCTGATAATGAAGGCGGCGGTGAACTGGATACACCGACGCCCGAACCAACACCCGATTTACCGATACCGTTAGCAGAAGACAGTCCGACCTCGTCACCACCGGTGGAAATGGCCGAAGTTGAGCCTTTAGAGCCGGTGCCACTGGTAACACCGCCAGCAGTTATTCCCGAACCAGAACCAGTTGCTGAACCTGTGCCTGAGCCCGAACCAGAAACAAAACCTGAACCCGAGCCGGAAATTGCTGATGAAAAAATCACCACTAAAACTGCCGAGCGTCAGGTAGAAAGCGCTGAAGCCGAAACAGAAACACTGGAATCTGCCGAACAAGCTGCAGAACCCGCCACGCAACGCCCCAGTGCTCAGCAAATGATGGCGCAGGCACGCAGTGAAATCAGCAGTCTGCAGGATCAATTGGCAAGAAGCAGTAAAGCACTCAGCGAACGGCCGAAAAAACGGCGGATTTCTGCAGCGACTAAAGAATTTGCAGCTGCTGCCTATATGCGAGCCTGGGAAATGAAAGTCGAACGTATCGGTAATATGAATTATCCGCAGGAAGCCCGCGAAAAAAGCATTAATGGCAGCCTGATGTTATCCGTCGACATTCGCCCTGATGGCAGCGTGCCAGCGGAAGGCATTGTCGTTTCCCGATCATCAGGCCATAAAGTGCTCGACGATGCCGCCATCAAAATCGTCCGGCTCGGCGCGCCCTATGCCAACATTCCCGATGATGTCCTAAAGGACAACGATATGCTGACCATCATCCGTACCTGGAAATTTGAAAGTCAGCGTGGTCTGTCAGCCCGCTAGGCTCGCATCAGGTATAAACGTAGTCTCTGATCTGTGCTTCTGATTTTTGGATCAGGTTTTTGGTCAGTGTATGGCTGATGAGTTTCTGTGTAGTATGGCCAATCTGCTGACGTAATAAGCCCATAAATCCTGACGGCGCGACAATCACCAAATCATTAAAATCACCACTAACGCGGCCGGCTTCCAAACGCTCACTAAGTGATTGTGCAAATTTTTGCGCCTCCAGTTTCTGGGGATCGGTATGCGGTTCCAATGCGTGTTGACTAGAGCCCCGGGCATTGCGCCCCGGACGGTCTGATACCAGATCATGATTCATGCTCCGACTGGCCAGATTCACTAAATCATCAATTTCAATCAAAGGCTGATTCTTACTATCGACGGCAAAGATTCTTGCCCGGCTGCTTTCGGCAACCACTATCCATTTTTGCTTCATCTTGCCACTCCTTAAAAAGGCCTAACTTAATGAACTTTTTTGCGATTATTACAATTTGATTATGCGCCCGATTTTTTGTCGCTGCATTAATCCGTTTTCAATAATTCATAACCCAGTTGCGCTTTATTAACCGGATTATCCTGCAAAGGCAGATGCTGCTTTAATTCCCGGGCAAATTGTTTTAAAACTTCCAAATCGCCATGGCGTAATTCCAGCTCTACTTCGTGAATCGGCGTTTCAGCATCAGCGGTTTTGACCCGGCCCTGATCGTAAGCGAGTTCAATATGGGTGCCGTCGATATCCAGATCCCAGGTAACGCGCGTGAATTCAGTACTGAAAATACAGCGCAATTGATTCCACAGACCCGTGTCATCAACGATGGGTGCCAGCGGCGTTTGTCTGAGCAGCGCTTTATCAAACTCGCCACTTAACAAAGGCTGATCCCACTCTTCACGCTGATGCAGACCATCTTTAACCTGACCGGCATTTTTAACCGTTTGTAGCCATTGACCTTCAACTTTTCGTAGCCGCAGCGCAATACGCATGTCACGCAATGTGAAATTGGGCGTATCAAAATAATCAGTGCGCAGCGATTGGGTTTTACGGCTGGTCACTTTGTCTTGCAACCAGTCCAGCGTATGCAAATCCAGCGGCGCACCGCTGACCGATAATTTAATTTCCTGTTCCAGACTCATTTCAGTAATTGCTTCAGATAATGACCGGTATGCGAATGTTTATCTTGCGCCACTTGTTCCGGCGTGCCAACCGCGATGATCTTACCACCACCTGAACCGCCTTCCGGCCCCATATCGATGATCCAGTCAGCCGTTTTAACGACATCCAGATTGTGTTCAAT
This sequence comes from uncultured Methylophaga sp., assembly GCA_964474075.1. Lineage (GTDB taxonomy): Bacteria > Pseudomonadota > Gammaproteobacteria > Nitrosococcales > Methylophagaceae > Methylophaga. The sequence goes on along the minus strand of CAYYRO010000038.1, from coordinate 1,523 downwards.
AACGACGATGGTATTGCCGCGATCCCGCAGATGATGCAGCACTTTCAGCAATTGTTCGATATCAAAAAAGTGCAGGCCGGTAGTCGGCTCATCGAGAATATATAAGGTCTTGCCGGTATCGCGTTTTGACAGTTCTTTGGCCAGTTTGACCCGCTGCGCTTCACCACCTGACAACGTGGTCGCATTCTGACCCAGCTTGATATAGGTCAGGCCAACATCAATCAACGTTTGCAGTTTTTTGGCGACCACCGGAATATTTTCAAAAAACACATTGGCATCTTCAATGGTCATATCCAGCACTTCGGTGATGGTTTTACCTTTGTAGCGGATATCCAGGGTTTCGCGGTTATAACGCTGGCCTTTGCAGACATCACAAGGCACATAGATATCTGGCAAAAAGTGCATTTCAACTTTGATCAGGCCATCACCCTGACAGGCCTCACAGCGACCGCCTTTAACATTAAAGCTAAAGCGGCCCGGCCCATAACCCCGTGAGCGGGCTTCTGGTGTGCCGGCAAATAATTCACGGATCGGTGTAAATAAACCGGTATAGGTAGCAGGGTTAGAACGCGGCGTGCGGCCAATCGGACTTTGGTTAATCGCCACCACTTTATCAAGCTGATCCAGACCCAGGATTTCGGTATGCGGCGCCGGTTCATCGGAAGCACCATTCAACGTTTTCGACGTTAATTTCAACAGCGTTTCATTAATCAGCGTCGATTTACCACTACCCGAAACACCGGTGACGCAGGTCATCAGGCCAATCGGAATATCAACATCGACGTGTTGCAGGTTATTACCACAAGCGCCACGCAGACCAATCACTTTGCCGGCATGGGCTTTCTGGCGTTTCTCCGGCACGGTAATTTTAAGACGACCCGACAAGTATTTGCCGGTCAGCGATTCTTCGCTGCTCATAATATCGGCAGGCGTGCCCTGGGCGACAATTTCACCACCATGAACGCCGGCACCGGGACCAATATCCAGCACATAATCGGCGCTGCGAATGGCATCTTCGTCATGTTCAACGACAATCACGGTATTGCCCAAATCACGCAGTCTCGTTAACGTCGCCAACAGCCGGTCATTATCACGCTGATGCAAACCAATCGACGGTTCATCGAGGATATACATGACCCCGACCAGACCAGCACCGATTTGACTGGCAAGACGAATCCGCTGTGCTTCACCGCCGGATAAGGTTTCAGCGCTGCGTGCCAGATTCAGATAATCAAGGCCGACATTGACCAGAAAGCTCAGCCGTTCGCCAATTTCGCTGACGATTTTGTCGGCAATTTCACCTTGTTTGCCCGGTAGTTTTAATTCTTCAAAAAAGCGTTTGGCTTCACCAATCGGCAGACTGGTGATCTCTGGCAAATTTGTTTGCTGAATAAATACATTACGGGCCGCTTCCGTCAATCGGGCACCATGACACTCCGGGCAGGCACGTACCGAATGAAATTTGGCCAGTTCATCACGAACACTGCCCGATTCCGTTTCGTGATAACGGCGCTGCAAATTAG
>CAYYRO010000037.1:0-19003 GCA_964474075.1 uncultured Methylophaga sp. | reverse complement strand
AAACGCATGTCTGAATATTCTGGTTTAGTCCACATAACAATCACTCCTTTGTTGATTGGTCAGCAATTGCTGACTTGGAGTAAATAATAGCGAAACACAAATTTTAGCAAATCAGCGCTTTGCCTGATTACCCTCAGGATTATGCTGATTCAATGGCGCCGCTATTTATTTACAGACGATTCCGTCTGGCTTGTTTGGTACCGATTCGGGCGCCTGCTCCAATGCCAGTTTCAAGCCTGTGTCAATGCCGGGTTGATGGCAAACAAAGCACTGCGATAGCGATCCTGTACAACATGATTTACATATATGGCTGCCGCCAGCAACAGTAAACCCATAATCACTATCATGCCGGTAAACAGCGTTTTACTCGCTGTCAGTCGAAACATTATCAGCTTACGCCATTGATTAAGATCAATCGGCTTTGGTGACTAACTGGCACGCAACGCCTGTTGCTGTGCATTGATGTTTGTTTCTCCATAAATAACAACACAATCCCGTCCTTGTTTTTTGGCAGCATAGAGTGCTCTGTCAGCAAGTAGCAGGGGATCTTCCAGAATGCCCACATTATCTTTATTCACCACAATAGCACCGATACTGATGGTGACCTGAATCAAGTGCCCGCGATAGTTATAACTGTTGTGGGCCACTGATTGCCGCAAGCGATCAGCGATTGATCCCAGTTGCCGAAGATCGGTATCAGGCAGTAACAATAAAAACTCCTCACCGCCATAACGTCCGATAAAAGCATCTTTGCGGATATTCCGCTCAAGCGTTCGCACCACTGAAACCAGCACCTCATCGCCGGCACGGTGACCGTACTGATCGTTGACCGACTTAAAATGATCAATGTCGACCATTAAAACCGCCAGCGGCATGCCTTGCCGGCTGACACTGGCCAGCAATTTATCAAGCAATTGCATAATCAGCCGGCGTGACTGCACACCGGTCAGTGCATCCTGGGCAGCAATATTTTCCAGGTCTGCCCGCAGGCGATCCTGACTGAGTACAATCAATCCCATGGCGATAAACACAATGGCCAGTAGATTTATCAGTAAATACAGTGCCTGACTGCCCTGATAAGCAAATATTGAGGTTTCGGCAATCGCCAGCTGATGCAGCATACTTTCCAAAGCCCGCAACAACCCTGCAAAAATAGACACCAATAGCGATGAAGCAACAATCCACTCCCCTGCCTGCCAGTTTTTCACGGAGCGATCCCGCAGTACCAATAGGGTCATACTGAATACGATTAACATGCAGAGCAGAATGACCGTCATCCTGCCACGGAAACTGGGCATCACAAAGGTAAACAGAATGAACCCCGACAGACACCAACAAAGATAATGCTGGTAAAAATGCCAGCGACGACGCAGGCCATTGAGTTGTGACATACCATCGTAAATCAGCAGAATTGCCACCGATAACGCCATGTCAGCAATAACGATGGTGACAAAATCCGGCAAGATGCCACGCAGCAGTAATAAACCACCAAAAATGCAGTAGGCAGCATAAGCAAAGGCGAATGCTTTAAGACCATTGACGACGGATCCGGCACCGCGAGCTATAACAAAAAACACCACTGCCATCAATACTGAAAACAGTAATGAAATTTCGAATAATGCTCTGGCATCAAGAAAGTTGATCATCCGGCTTTTCCCATGGCGTTTCGCCCTATCAGGCGTCAAACAACGAATTTGACGCAAACAACATCCATTTTTACTGCTAAAACAAACTTTTACCGTTGTAAAAATACCATGACTTTTAGTTTTTGTCGGCATTCCATTTTGTGAACGCGTTCAAAAAAACAGGCTGCAACTGTCTGTGCAACTTAAAAGCTTTTATCTGAGCGCAAGCCGACAGGCAAAAACCTTTTGTGGCAAACCATTTCGATAATTATCTGTCATTGATAACACTAGATTTGTTGATCTTTCTTTTCCGCCTTGTTGGACGAAAAAATAGCCTTCAGCAGTGGTGGCGATGAAGGATCAACAGACCCTACTTTGTCAGGCCTGAGATTTGTGTTACAACCAATATTGAAAAGCATTTTTTTCAACCTCGGCGCGCAAGGATATTTTTCGCCATGAAAACATCTGATCTGCTGGTTAAAGCACTGGAAAACGAAGGGGTTGAATATATCTTCGGTATTCCCGGTGAAGAAAACCTCGATCTACTCGATTCGCTGCAACATTCTTCTATCAAACTAATCGTCACACGTCACGAGCAAGGTGCCGGCTTTATGGCCGCAACCTATGGCCGGCTGACCGGTAAACCAGGCGTTTGTTTATCAACACTCGGTCCCGGCGCAACTAATTTAGTCACGCCGGCGGCCTATGCCCAGCTGGGCGGAATGCCAATGCTGATAATTACCGGTCAAAAACCAATTAAAGCCAGCAAACAGGCACTGTTTCAGATTGTCGATGTGGTCAATATGCTGCGGCCAATCACCAAATACACCAAGCAGGTAGTGCACGGTAATACGATTGGTGCCGTGGTACGGGAAGCATTTCGTATCGCCGTCCAGGAACGGCCCGGCGCGGTGCATATCGAGTTACCGGAAGATATCGCTGCCGAAGAAGTCACTGAGCGGATTTATGTGGTGGAAAATATCCGCCGCCCGGATGCCGACAACACCACCATTAAAGACGCGCTGAATATGATCCGCGAAGCGCAGATGCCTTTACTGTTGATTGGTGCCGGCGCCAACCGCAAACGAGCCAGTAAAGCGCTGACACGGTTTGTCGAAAAAACCGGTATCCCGTTTTTTAATACGCAATTGGGTAAAGGCGTTATTGACGAGCGCCATGACAGTTATCTGGGCACGGCTGCGTTGTCTGAATCTGATTATTTACACTGCGCTATAGAACGCGCTGATCTCATTATCAATGTGGGTCATGATGAGGTCGAAAAACCGCCATTCTTTATGAAAGATGGTGGCGCCAAAGTCATTCATATTAATTTCCAACCTGCTGAAGTGGATCCAGTTTATTTCCCACAACTCGATGTAGTCGGCGATATCGCCACCTCAATCAATCGTTTAACCGATACCTTAAACCCACAGCCGCAATGGGATTTTTCGTATTTTTATCGTGTAAAACAAGAAGTTCGCAAACGTCTTGGTAACTACAGCGACGATTATCGTTTTCCGGTATTACCGCAAACGGCGGTCACCACCATTCGCGAAGCTTTGGGCGAAAAAGATATTTTGGCACTGGATAATGGCCTTTACAAAATCTGGTTTGCCCGCAATTACCCGGCTTACGACAACAATACTCTACTGCTCGATAATGCACTGGCCACTATGGGGGCCGGTTTGCCGAGCGCCATGCTGGCTAAATTGATTAATCCAGATCGTAAAGTCATGGCGGTATGTGGTGATGGCGGCTTTATGATGAATTCTCAGGAAATGGAAACTGCAGTCCGTCTGAATCTGGATCTGGTCGTGGTCATTCTCAATGACAATGCCTATGGCATGATCAAATGGAAACAACAGGGAATGGGCTTTAAAGATTACGGCTTAAGCTTTAATAATCCGGACTTTGTGAAATACGCCGACAGCTATGGTGCCCATGGTCACCGCCCTGAAAGCTATACCGAGTTCGAAAAAATACTCCGCGAAACACTGGATGCCGGCGGGGTGCATCTGATTGATGTCGCCGTCGATTACTCATTAAATCACTCGATCCTAAATGAGGGTTTGAAACAAAAATTGTGCATATTATAAGGAGGCATTATGTCTGCCGTTGCCCACTACCCTTTGCAAATTCCCGGCATCAGCCACAGCAAAGGCCGGCAAATTGAGGTTACCAATCCGTACTCCGGAGAAATACTGGCAACAGCTGATACCGCCGACGCTGCCGTAGTCGAACAAGCATTAACGACCGCTTACCAGTTATTCAGAGACCGGCAAAACTGGCTGCCAGTGCCAAAACGGCTGGCAATCCTCGAAAAAGCCATGAGCATGATGCAGGCCAAAGCCGATGAACTCGCTTATGCCTCGGCCGAAGAAGGTGGTAAACCGCTGATTGATTCACAAGTGGAAATGGCCCGCTGTATCGATAGCATTCGTCACTGTATTGATACACTGCGCCATCAAACCGCCCATCCGGTACCGATGGGCGTTAATGCCGCCTCGCAGCACCGAATGACCATGATGCAAAAGGAACCGATTGGCGTTGTGGTGGCGATCAGTGCTTTTAACCATCCACTGAATTTAATTGCCCATCAGGTTGGCCCGGCAATAGCAGCAGGTTGTCCTGTCATCGTCAAACCCGCCGAAACCACGCCATTATCGTGTTTTAGACTCGTTAATATTTTCCATGCCGCAGGCCTGCCTGCAGAATGGTGTCAAACTTTACTGACGGATAATCATGACGTGGCCGAACAACTGGCAACCGATCGCCGGGTCGGCTTTTTAAGTTTTATTGGCAGTGCCAAAGTTGGCTGGTATTTACGCAGTAAATTAGCACCCGGAACCCGCTGCGCACTTGAACATGGTGGTATCGCACCGGTTATTGTCGACAAATCCGCTAATTTAGACGCTATCGTACCGGGTTTGGCAAAAGGCAGTTTTTATCATGCCGGTCAGGTTTGTGTGTCGGTGCAGCGGGTTTATGCCGATGCATCGATCGCCCGTGAGCTCGCCGATAAGTTAGCAGAAGCCGGCAATAATATGCTGGTCGGCGATCCGGTCTCCGATAAAACTGCAGTTGGGCCACTGATTCGACCGCAAGAGGTTGAACGAGTTGATAGCTGGGTGCAAGAAGCCATCAGCCAGGGGGCGGCCTGTTTATCGGGTGGTAAGGCGCTGCCAAATAACTGTTATGCGCCGACTGTGTTATTTGATCCGCCAAGTGATGCCAAAGTTACGCAACATGAGATTTTTGGACCCGTAGTCTGTATTTATCCGGTTGACGACTTGGATGAAGCCATTTCTGCCGCCAATAACACTGACTTTGCTTTTCAGGCATCGGTATACAGCCAGGATATTGATCAGGCGATGTATGCGGCATCACGGCTGGATGCCTCGGCAGTTATGATTAATGAACACACTGCATTCCGGGTTGACTGGATGCCATTTGCTGGCCTTAAACATTCCGGCCACGGTACCGGCGGCATTGCGTATTCGATGGAAGATATGCAGATCGATAAAATGATTGTGCTGACGTCAAAAGCGATCCCCTGATCGACAGACAAAAAAAGACCGCCCGAAGGCGGTCTTTTTGATCTCGACAACTTAATATCAAGACTTATTCATCCATCATTCGCAGCATCCACGCTGTTTTTTCGTGAATTGTCATGCGATCACCGACCATCGCTGCGGTCGATTCATCTTCAGCCTCTTCAGCCAGTTTCAACGTATCACGGCAGGTTTTAACAACCTGTTCATGACTTTGGTTAAGGATTCTGACCATTTCTTTGGCATCCGGCACACCCTCAACTTCTTTAATAGAGCTCAATTCAGCAAAAGCTTTATATGTGCCTGGTGCAGCAACACCCAATGTGCGGATACGTTCTGCGATTTCATCAACCGCAGTCGCCAATTCGGTGTAATGCTCTTCAAACATTAAATGCAGATCACGGAAACGTGGACCGCTTACATTCCAGTGGAAATTATGGGTTTGCAGGTACAAGGTATAAGAATCAGCCAGCAGATGCTTAAGACTCTCAGCAACCTTTGTACGATCTTTTTTATTAATACCAATATCAATTGAACTCATTATTTACCTCCTGATAAAAAAATTCTGTCAGCCTGTATCGCAAAATCAATAACAGACCAGACCTGTCACTTAAATACTTAACACATTTTGTAGTCAAGCGGCTGAGCCACCTAGTTCCTCAAATAGTCAAGGTTTACTAAAAAGTTGTTAGTTAAGAATTTAACCATCTTTAAAATGACTAAATTAGTTATGTGCCCAGCTGGATGTGACGCTTAATTGTCAAAATTCATGCTATGCCTTAATTGCAGTGTCATCATTAATCTAGATCAATATATTTGACAGGCAAAATGGTTTATTTCTTAAACACCCATCGTCATTATCGATTGACCAGCTTAACGAATTGAACGATAAACGCCGTGGTGGCCGCGTTTACTGAGCACCAGTTGCCATAACTGGCCCTGCTTACAACGAAAGAACCCGGCACAAGCATGCAGATAATATTTCCACATTCGGTAAAAACGCTCATCATACTCACTGCGTAATTGCGGCCAGGCCTTATCAAAGTTTTGCCACCATGCCATCAGCGTTTTATCGTAATCGGGGCCGAAATTGTGCCAATCTTCAATCAAAAAACGGCCATTGAGCACAGCCCCTAATTCCTGAGCAGAGGGCAATTTGCCGTTTGGGAAAATGTACTTATCAATCCAGGCATCAACTTTCAATGATGTCTGGGCAACCCCGATAGTGTGTAATAAAAACAAACCGTCGTCTTTTAACAAGCGGTAAACATTATCAAAGTACGTCGGGTAATTTTTCGGACCGACATGTTCAAACATACCGATTGAAACAATTTTGTCGAATTGACCGTCCATATCACGGTAATCTTTTAACTCGATGGTTACCGGCAGCCCGGCACAGCGTTCCTGAGCCAGTTTTTGTTGTTCTTTGGAAATCGTCACACCGACCACTTCAACGCCATAATTACCAGCAGCGTATTGGGCAAAGCTGCCCCAACCACAGCCGATTTCGAATACTTTCTCTCCGGGCTTGAGCTCCAACTTACGGCAGATCAAATCCAGCTTGGCTATTTGGGCGTCATTAAGATTATCGGCATTTGCCCAATAGGCACAGGAGTAAGTCATGGTCGGATCCAGCATCGCTTCAAAAATATCATTGCCGGTATCGTAATGCTGTTCGCCGACCTGAAAAGCGCGCGAACTGGTTTGCAGATTAAACAGATTTTGCCGGATGATTTCGCCGAGCAGTCGCAGTTTTGCAGCACCGCCCAGATGCTTTTCGACATTGATATCCAGTAAGCGGGTAAATAAGTCATCCAGCGCATGACATTCCCACATATTGTCCATATAGCTTTCGCCAAAACCGAGCGAACCTTGTGTCAAAATGCGCCGGTAAACACGTTCGTCAAAAACCTGAATATCCCAAGGTTTGTCACCATTAAAGTTAATGCCCGCTTTTGCAGCAATAGCGCTGAGCGAGGGCGGCGCTTTGGCGGTTTCAGTTTGTCGCCGATGCTGCTCACTCAAGCTGGATTGTCCTGACTGTATGCGTTGATTCATAAATGCAACCAAGCTCCCTGTTAGGTGACATTTATTACCATAGCGCATCTTAGTGGCGATTTGAATCGGGATTTTGCTTGATATAAGGTCTTTAACTGTGACCATTTGCCCCGCGCAAAATATTCAAGAACTCAACTGTGTTGTCGATAACCGGATTGTCGTTGGCTGCTTTAGCCAGATTTGTTAAGACACAAGATTTGTCTGTACCAGCCGCACAGGCTTTTGATATCGGAGAATATCAATGAAGAAAAACCTGCCCATCACCGATGTTGAAGTCCCTTTCCCTGATGGCGAAGAAATTATTTCTACCACTAATCTGAAAGGCGTTATCACCAGCTTCAACGAGACTTTCCAGGCTATTAGTGGTTTCGAATACGATGAACTCATCAACAAAAATCACAACGTTATCCGTCATCCTGAAATTCCACCCGCTGCCTTTGATGATTTATGGAAAACCGTCAAAACCAACCAGCACTGGATGGGAATTATCAAAAACCGCGTCAAAAATGGTAATCACTATTGGGTTGATGCCTATGTCAGCCCAATCGTCGAGAGTGGTGAAGTCGTCGGTTATGAATCAGTTCGCTCAAAACCAAGCCGTGAACGAGTTAATCGCGCTAACAAAATTTATAAGCAAATTAATGCAGGTAAAAGCGCCACCGCCGATGACTGGTCAGCAGGCCTGAGCATTAGTCAGCGCCATATGCTGGCGCATTTATTGGCACTTGTGATTGGCGCCGGTATTTTTGCAGTCATGCCAGCCTTGATCGCTGGTTTGCCATTAATGGGCGGCCTACTGGGCGCTTTGTTCAGTTATCTATTGCTTAGCAGATGGGCTGTAAAACCATTAAGAGAAGCAGCTGCCAAAGCCCGGCAGGAGATTGATAATCCTTTAATGGCGCTGGTCTATACCGGCCGAAATGATGAAATCGGCCAAATTCAATTAATTGCAGATTTATTGCGTGGACGTTTACGGACCACATTAAGCCGTATGAAAGAATCCGCCAGTGACATTGCGAATGAATCTGATGAAAGTGCCCGTTCCGTGTCATCTATTCACGAAGCCATTGGCGAACAAGCCGCCGAAATGGACCAGGTAGCGACGGCAATGACTGAAATGACTGCCAGTATTCAAGAAGTTGCACGCAATGCATCCGTTGCAGCTAGCAAAGCCTATGATACCGATGAGCTATCGCAAAAAGGCGTCCATAGCGCTTCGCAAGCAGTGTCAGCATTGTCAGAACTCAGCGATGCAATTGAGAATATCGCTCAGGTGGTGCAACAGCTTGATGGTGATACTCGTAATATCGGCCAGATCATTGATGTCATCACCAATATTGCTGATCAAACCAACTTATTGGCACTGAATGCTGCCATTGAAGCCGCCCGCGCCGGTGAGCATGGCCGTGGGTTTGCTGTGGTTGCCGAGGAAGTGCGCTCATTAGCCAGCAAAACGCAGGCCTCCACACAGCAGATCCAGTCATTGATTCAGAATCTGAATAATGCCGTTGCACACGCCGTTAAAGTCATGCAACAAAGCCAACAAACCAGCGAAACCAGTGAACAGCACGTATCGGGCGCCATTCAAGCTTTGAAAACAATTGCCGAGCAAGTGAGTGCCATGACTGATCTGAATACCCAGATTGCCACTGCCGTGGAAGAACAAAGCGCGGTCAGTGAAGATATTAACCGTAATATTGTTCGCGCCAATGACAATGCCAACCAGGCAATGTCCGGCGTAGAGGTGGCTAATAAAGCAGCCAGAGATCTGCAAGGACAGTCTCATCACCTGACCAATATGATTAGTCGTTTTCAACAAGATAGTTAGTGATGCATAAGCTTTGATCTCGTTATTACCCCAATCATTTTTCAGCTATATTTAAGGCTCACGTTGTAAGCTAAACTGAAAAACAAGCCGAACATGGCTTGTGGGGTCTCGCTTATGAAACTAAAAATTTGCTCTTACTGTGCCGGCAGCCTGTTAATGCTGCTGGCCTTTTTTCCTGCCATGGCTGACGATGTCAGTTACAGCGAAGCGCGAGCACTACGCGAAGCCGGCCAGATTCTGCCTCTTGAACAAATTATTGATATCGCCAAAGCTTTTAAACAAGGTGAAGTTATCGACACCGCACTGGAAAAAGATGACGATGTTTATGAATATGAAATCGAAATTCTTGATGCTAACGGCCGCGTATGGGAAATGGAATTTAATGCCGCCAACGGTGATCTGCTGGATCTGGAGCTGGATGACTAGTCATGCGCTTATTGTTGGTTGAAGATGATCCCCTGGCCGGCCCGGTACTGCAAAAAGTCTTGAATCAGGCCGGTTATGCCGTTGATTTAGCTGTCGATGGTATTGATGCTGAAGCCCTGGGTGATATTGAACCCTACGATATTGCTGTGCTTGATTTAGGCTTACCCAAGCGGCCCGGCTTAGAAGTATTAAAAAACTGGCGATCTCGCGGCAATCCCTTACCGGTGGTGATTTTAACAGCGCGCGGCAGCTGGGAAGAAAAAGTCGCCGGCTTTAAAACCGGCGCAGATGATTATGTTGCCAAACCTTTTCAGACCGAAGAACTGCTGGCCCGCCTCAATGCGGTATTGAAGCGCAGCCATGGCAAAAACAGCGGGCCACTGACTGTTGCCGGTCTGGCACTCGACGAAGCGGCCCAGCAAGTTACGCTGGCAAATGGTCAGGTTTTAATGCTCACCGGCACCGAGTTCAGGTTGCTGCGTTATTTTATGTTGCATCCGGGACAAGTGGTTTCAAAAAGCCGTTTAACTGAGCACGTCTATGATTACGATAGTGATAAAGACAGTAATGTCATGGAAGTCTACGTAAACCGGCTTCGACAAAAAATCGGCGCAAGCTTTATTCAAACCCGCCGTGGTCAAGGTTACGTGTTCAGCGATTTATGAACTCGCTGAAACGTCGCCTGACCCTTGGCCTGACAATTACATTAAGCATTCTGCTGATTTTGCAGTGGGCGCTCATCAGCATTGCCATCGACCAACTCACCAAAGCACAGCTCATTGAAAGATTAAAAAGCGAATCTGAAAGCCTGTTAGGCCACCTGGAAATCGATATTGATGGCAAATTATCATTGGATGGTCAGGTATTAAGCAGCTTATACCAGCGGCCTTTTTCCGGACGTTATTATCGGGTTTGCAGTGAGCATGAGTGTCTGCAATCGCGCTCTTTATGGGATGAACAGCTGGCCATTGATAAGCTGACTCAGGGGCAGCAACAGCAAATGTATCTGGCTGGACCGCAGGGTAAAAAATTATTTGCCTTGGTTAATGGCTACAGCAAACGCGGCGAAAATCTGACCATCGCCATTGCCGAAGATATTCAGCCACTCCGGGAGGATCGACAACATTTTCAGTGGTTATTTACGCTCGTTTCTGCCATCGGCTTACTGTTGTTATTGATTGTTCAGTGGTTGCTGGTCAGCAAAGCCATGTCACCTCTGGTCAAAATCCGCCAGCAACTGCTGCGCTTGAATCGTGGCGAGGCAGAGCAAATCAGCGATAAGGGTCCCGAAGAGATTCAACCCATGATTGCAGCCTTAAATCAGCTACTCAGTACCATGACCCGTAAAACGCAGCGCTCGCGAGTGGCGCTTGGCAATCTCGCACATGCCCTGAAAAATCGCCTGAGTTTACTTAATCAAACCGCCGATGAACCGGCATTAAGCGCTTATCCAGCCCTTCGCAGCAACTTAAAAGCCATTACCGCTGAATTACAACAAATTATCGAACGTGAATTAAAACGGGCACGTTTGCTGGGTGCACCCTTGCCCGGGCAACGCGTTGATCTGGAACAAACTCTCGCTGAGCTGAGCAATACCTTACAGCTACTGCATACCGGTAAATCTCTGCTGATAGACTGGCATATTGAACCCGGTGTTCAGTTTGCCGGCGATCGGGAAGATCTGTTGGAATTACTCGGCAACCTGCTTGATAACGCCTGCAAATGGTGTCAGGAACGTATTGAAATAAACGTACTATCGCACGCCAACGGTTGTCAGATTGTTATTGAAGATGATGGTCCGGGCTGTGCCAAAACTGATCTGGAAAAACTTACCCAGCGTGGCTTTCGTGCTGACGAGTCGACGCCGGGCAGCGGACTCGGTTTAGCCATTGTTTACGATATAGTCGACAGCTACAACGGCACATTAAATTTTGCTCAATCAACACAACTGGGCGGTTTGAAAGTCAGCATTACCTTACCCGGCCAGCCATAAAAAAACCCGCCAACAGGCGGGTTTAATAAATGATTGGCCGATAATGTGTTTAGAAAAAATCCCAATCCCGGCTAACGTCGCGGACATCACCGTTTTCAGCATTGATTTTTACATCCCACTCTTTCCCATCACGGCCCAGGATCTCAAACTCATAATCCCAACCGCCGAGAAATTCGCGATTTTCTAACTCAGCATCATCAATAATGCCCGGCTTGGCTTCAAGGGCGATTTTTTGCGCTTCATCAAGTGAAATCAAGCCCAGCTGTTCGGCCTGCTGTTGCATTTCTTTAGTATCATCATCGGCAATGACCGTTCCAGTAAACATTGTTAAAGCTAATATTCCAAAAGATATTATAGTTTTCATTGGTGCCTCCTTTTTTTCAGCCTCATTAATTTAAAAAATGAATATTAAATAAAGCTGAATAAAAACGGCCCGCTCTAAAGCAGGCCGCTGCTTTTTACATACAAGATTTTATTAAAAACTAATCATCTTGTTTTACATGGAGGAGTTCACCGGTTTTGGCATCGATATAAACATCCCATTCCATACCTTGCTCATCAGCAACTTCAACTTCGTATTGATAGCCGGTTCCTGTGCCTTCTAAATCGACATCATCAACAAAGCCCGGTTTAGTTTCTGTGGCAATATTTTTGGCTTCTTCAGCGCTAATTAAGTTAAATGCCTCTGCTTTTTGCTGCATTTTCATCATGTCATCACTATCCGCAACTGCGATAGAAACCATGCTCAATGAAATTAAACTTGCCAGCGTTAGTTTGTTAAATGTTTTCATCTTAAGCTCCTTTCCTTTTTGATTAAGGTGCGCTCAGATTACAAAGTCAATCTTAATTGAAGCTGAAAACTTTAAAGTCATTTACTAAGTTTTAAACGCTGCTCAGCATGTTCAACAGCAAATTCATATAAATCCACCAGATCAGTTTCAGTGACATCAATGACGGCATCAATACTGTCTAAGGCGTTGCGAAAATCTGCTTCGTTTAAAGCTAATGCCTGCGGATGCTGCGCCGGATTAAATTGCTGATGATGCGGGTGATGATGCTCTCGCCAGGGGTAACGTCTGCCGGGCAGTAAATTATTGATTATCAATGCCAGTATTAAAAGTAACCCGCAATTTGCCAGCACAATACTGTAAACAAAAGCAAAACCGGACTGGGTAATCACCTCGCCACCCAACACTGCAATCATGGCGGTGGCAGCGGCTGGCGGATGCAGACAATGCAATAAATGCATGGCAAATACCGACAAGCCCACGGCAATCGCTGTCGCCCAGATTGGTGAAGGTATTAACTGTGCACAAATCACGGCAATTACCGCAGCCGTTAAATGCCCGCCCACCAGAGGCCAGGGTTGTGACATCGGGCTGTGCGGGACAACAAATAATAAAAAGGTTGAGGCGCCCATAGAAGCCAGTACTAATAAGCTACCGGCTGATGACAAACCGAGCCAGCCTAGCAGCAGCATTAACCCGGCTATGGCCAATAAAGCCCCACTCGCCGCCGCACATTTTTCTGAAAATGAGGCATGATTTGCCATATAACGCTGTTGCCAGCGCTTTAGGAGGGATAACTGCGTCATTGCAATTGTTTCTTTATATTCTGATCACCGCCATTGGTGATCAATTTACTAACAAAATTAACTTACCCGTCCAGCTTTTAAGCCATTAAACGCTTGCCTGCTGCCCGATCAGAAGACTTTTTTGCTCCCTGAATTGCCTCTGCCATAAATTTCTGGCACAACATGCTTGTTAACAATTAAACTGACGGCATCTTTTTGGTTCAGGGGTGGTCAATATCCCAATCATGAGCACAATGTGCCGGCTTAAATAAATTCCGAAAGGATGCTAAGCGATTTACGGTAATACAAGCGAGAGAGTGATTCTCTCTTAGCTTAATAAGATGGGTAACGAGGCCCGGAGAAGCGCTGTCATTAAGGCATTGCGCATAATCATCCATAAAATAGGTATCGAAAATACTTACTTTTAGAGTATCTTAAATACCGGTTTAACCGGAGTCAATTTTTATGCAACTGACCACGCATACCGATTACGCTCTCAGGCTATTAATTTATCTTGAAGTCAAACGCGGTAGCAAAGCCACTATTCAGGACGCAGCTGCCAAGTTTGCGATATCCGCTAATCATTTGGCCAAAGTCGCCCAGACGCTTGTTCAACACCACTACGTGATCAGCCATCGTGGCCGTGGTGGTGGCCTTGAATTGGGTAAACCTGCCGCAGAGATCCGCATCGGTAGACTGGTTCGGCAAACCGAAAATTTACAATTGCTGCCTTGTTTTGCTGAGCAAAGTGACTGCCCGATTGACGGGGCTTGTACTTTAAAAGGCGCGCTCGGTAAAGCACAGCAGGCCTTTTTAAATGTGCTTGATGAATACACACTGGCCGATCTGGTTAAAAATAAACAACAATTACAAGGTTTGCTCAGCGTTGCCTGAGCAGCATGACTGGGTTTCCTGGCGGCAAATACAGCGTCAGCAGTTAGTGGCAAGCCGCCAGTCTTTGACGGGTGCTGAACGAATTGCTGCCGAACAGCAAATCCATCAACGATTGTTATCACTACTGGCTCCAATGCCGGCTAGCATCATCAGCTTTTATATGCCTATCAAAGGCGAACTCAATTGCCAACCGCTGATTGAGAATTTGCTGGATCTTGGATGGCGCGCTGCATTACCGAAAATTATAAGCAAAGATACAGCACTGCAATTTCGTCAATGGACACCTGACTCTGAAATGCAGCCAGAAATCTGGCAAATCCCGGTGCCGCAAAATACAGCTGAACTGGTTCCTGATGTCCTACTAATCCCTCTGGTTGGTTTTGATCAGCAACGACACCGGCTCGGTAATGGCGGTGGATTTTATGACCGCAGTCTTGCCGGTATTTCACCGACACCACTGGCCATCGGTGTCGGTCTTGAGTCGCTTAAACTTGAGGATATTCAGCCACAGCCGCACGATATTGCGATGGACTTTGTCGTCACCGAACAGGCAATTTATCCGCATACGATTCGCCAAGGCTCTGAATAGTAGTATTTCCAAGTCGGGCGCGTTACGCTCTCAATTGCAACAAATGATAAGCCTTGGCAGCGTAAGATGAAATTGATGCAATGGAAAGTTGACCAATTATCTCAGCGGCAAATAGACGCGCCGTTGAGTTTTGGCCTGATGATCCTGATTCTGGCGACTGACAGCTTGACACCGCTGGGTTTTGCGCACGGTGTTTTATATGCGCCAGTATTGCTGATGGCAGCTTTTATTGGCCGTCCTCGACTTCTCGATATCGTATTTGTACTAAGCATACTGTTTGTGTGGTTGGGCTTATTTTGGACAACCAACAGCAATAATGAACCCCTGGCACTGAATATTTACGCCAACCGGATCCTTTCCTCTTTGATGCTGCTGGCGATCTACATCCTCAGCCGGGTTAGCCTCAGCCAACAAAAAACCAACCAACTACAACAACAGCAACTACAAATCTCAGCCAGTCTGGCCAGACTCGGTAACTGGCAACTTGATGCCAATGAGCAGTTGATATTATCAACTGAAGCCGCTCAAATCCTGAACATCTCATCGCAGACAATGCCACTCCAGTATTTTGCCAGAATGATGGTCGAAGCCGACTGCCAGCATTTTTTGGAAAATATCGAGGCTGATAAATTACCGCTGGATGCCGAATATCGTTGGCGACAAAGCAATGGTGAAATCAAATGGATCCGTCTGGTTGCACATCAGCATAACCAGCATCCAAATCTTATACATGGGGTCTTGCAGGACATTCACTCCAATCGGGTCGTTGAAGCACAAGTAGCCGAAGAAGAACGCCGGTTTCGTTATATGGCTGACAGCATGCAGCTATTTGCCTGGACAGCCCAGCCTGATGGCAACCTGGATTATGTCTCCAAATTCACGATGGATTTTTTGGGTGCCAGTGAAAAATTTATTATTGAAAACTGGCTAAGCTTTGTTCATCCAGACGATCATCAGCCCATTATGAATCGTTGGGTGCAATCATTAAAAACCGGCGAACCCTATCTGGGCGAATTCAGGATGCGTCGTTATGACGGGCAATATTTCTGGTATTTGACCCGCGCCACGCCTGCCCGTGACGAACAAGGCAAAATATTTAAATGGTATGGCTCAGGCATTGATAACAGCGAAAGCAAATTATTACAGCAGCATAGTGAACGCCTGTCACAGCAACTGCAAAATACGCTGGCCAGTATCACCGATGCTTTTTTCAGCCTCGATAACAAAATGTGTTTCAGCTATGCCAACGAACAGGCCGCCAACTTGCTGGAACGGCCACGCTCGGCGCTGCTGAATCAATTGAAAATCAGTGACACCGCCATTGATGCTGATGGCAGCTTTAGCCGGCAACTGGAACGGACGATGTTGTCGCAAAAAATGACCGCCTTCAACTTCTGGTTTGCCAGCCGAGAGCTCTGGTTGGATGTGCGGGTGTATCCTGCTGCTGAAGGGTTAACGATCTATCTTCGCGATATTACCCGCCAGCGCCGTGAGCACGCAGAATTGATATTACTTCGCAGCGCAGTAGCGCAGCTCAATGACATTGTCATTATTACCGAAGCCACGCCGATAGATGAGCCGGGGCCACGGATCGTTTTTGTAAATGACGCTTTTGAACGTTCAACCGGTTATAGCCGTGAAGAAGCGATTGGCCGTTCACCGCGATTTTTACAGGGCCCTAAAACACAACGCAGTGAACTGCAACGGATCCGTCAGGCCCTGCTCAGCAACCAACCGGTCAGGGCACAAGTTACCAATTATTGTAAAGATGGTCTTGAAGTTGAAATAGAACTCAATATTGTGCCCATTGCGGTTGATGGCAACCGGTTTTCACATTTTGTATCTATTCAGCGAGATGTCAGCAACGAAAAAGCATTGCAAAAACAATTGCAGTTAGCACAGCGTATGGAAGCTATCGGCCAGTTAACCGGTGGTGTTGCCCATGATTTTAATAATATGCTGACGGTTATCACCGGGAATAACGACATCTTGCAAGACGCCTTACAGGATCAGCCGAAGTTACTTTCATTCAGCAACCTCATTGGTCATGCCGCCGAGCGCGGCGCTGGTTTAACCCGTAATTTACTGGCATTTGCCCGCCGCCAGCCTTTATCTCCTGATAATGTTGATATTAACCAGCTAATTGAACAGTTACAGGAATTACTGCGCAGCTCCCTGGGTCAGAAATACCAACTGCAACTGACATTAGCTGATGGCTTGTGGCCGGTAATGATTGATACCGTACAACTGGAAAGCAGTCTGCTGAATCTGACGATAAATGCCCGTGATGCCATGGCAAGCGACGGTCAATTAACGATTAGTACAGAAAATATTACTGGGCAAACATTCGGCGATGATGCTGAGTTATCAGGTAGTGACTGGGTGAAAGTCAGTGTTTGTGATTCAGGTAGCGGTATAGCTGCCGATATGCTTGATAAGATTTTTGAACCGTTTTTTACCACCAAATCATCAGGCAAAGGCAGTGGTCTTGGACTCAGTATGGTGTTTGGTTTTATCAAACAGTCAGGTGGGCACATCAGGGTGCGCTCAGTAATTGATAAGGGAACTTGTTTTAATCTGTTTTTACCGCGGGCGCCGGCTGTTTCAGAGACTACTGATAATTTTACTAAGCGCGTGCCAGCGCTGGAAACCAGTGAAAAGACCAATCAAAAAACCATCTTGGTGGTTGAAGATAATGACTTAGTGCGCCAGTACGCGGTCAGTCAATTACGTGATGCCGGTTATCAGGTGCTTGAAGCAGCCCAATCTGCTCAGGCATTAGATTGGATAAATTCTGACCGGCCTATTGATTTATTGTTTACTGATGTGTTGATGCCAGATAGCCTGTCAGGTAGTGAGCTGGCGATGATGAGCAGAGAAATCCGGCCAACATTACCGGTATTATTCACCTCAGGTTATACCGAGGACAGTCTTGACGATCTGAGTGAAGAAGAAAAACAGCAATGGTTGCTGCACAAACCGTATCATCGAATAGCACTGTTGCAACGTGTTGCTCAGGCTTTAAACGCGAATTAGGAATGATTAACCGCTCATGGCTGAATTGAAGTTACTGGTACTGGATGATGACGAACTGACCGGTCAAACGTTGAAAAACGTTGCCGAATTCGCCGGTATGTCAGTGAGGGTGACCCATCATGCCGAAGAATTTTTTGCCGAACTGGAAGCGTGGAGACCAACACACATTGCCCTGGATCTGATCATGCCGGATATGGATGGTGTGGAAGTTCTGGCTGAATTAAGTGCCCGTAATATCAATGCCAATATTATGATTACCAGTGGCGTCGGCCATCAGGTTATGCAAGCTGCAGCGCGTTCTGGTGCGGCACATGGCCTGAATATTATCGGTATTTTGCCCAAACCATTTAATCCACGCAGCTTTCGTGAATTAATTGAAAGTGCACCACATCAGCCAAATGAATTAATAGATGGTATTGAAAAGCCACGAACTCCTGTTGCCAGTGCCACTGAACTGCAAAAAGCCATAGAACAAGACCAGTTGAGCGTCATGTTTCAGCCGAAAGTTGAATGTCAAAGCGGTGAACTGGTTGGTTTTGAAGTACTGGCACGCTGGTATCACCCCAAACTGGGCAATATTCCACCCGATCAATTTATTGCCATCGCTGAACAAAATCAGCTGATTGATGCGTTGACCGAAGTCATCTTTAACAAAGCTCTGCGATGGTTTAGTGCCTTTTGTGAACAGCGTGATGCCAAAGCCAGCGTCAATACTGGCAAACGTTTAGTGTGTTCAATCAATATTTCAGCTCTGTCACTGAAAAACCTGCATTTGTTTAATCTGCTCGACAAGCTGTGTCAGAATTATCAGCTGTCGTCTGAACAAATCATGCTGGAGTTAACCGAAACCGGCGCCATGGATGATCCGATAGCGTCTCTTGATATTCTTACCCGATTGCGAATGAAGGGATTTAATTTATCGATTGATGATTTCGGCACGGGCTTTTCGTCAATGCTGCAATTGGTGCGTATGCCGTTCACCGAGGTCAAAGTCGATAAATCTTTTGTCATGACCTCACAGAGCTCACGTGAATCGCGACTGGTGATAAAAGCGATAATTGATCTCGCCCACAGTCTCGGAATGACCGTTATCGCCGAGGGTATTGAAGATGCCGCCACCCTGCAGTTTTTACAGCAACTCGATTGTGACAAAGCCCAGGGTTACTTTATCGGCAGGCCTTTGCATGACCATCAAATTGCTGACTGGCTTGAAGCCCGTGCCGCGTTGCTGGAATTTCAGCGAGTGCAAAAACTGCATTCTCTGAATCTTCTTGATACTCCGTCAGAACAGCGTTTTGATCGCATTACCCGTCTGGCAAAACGATTATTTAATTCACCAATTAGTTTGGTAGCTCTTATTGATGAAAATCGTCAATGGTTTAAATCCAAAGTGGGTATCGATATTTGTGAAACCGCTCGCGATGATGCAT
>CAYYRO010000036.1:1635-19224 GCA_964474075.1 uncultured Methylophaga sp. | reverse complement strand
TTGTTCCTTGGCCCGACAGGCGTTGGTAAAACCGAGCTGTGTAAATCATTGGCCAACTTTTTGTTTGATACCGAAGAAGCGATGATTCGCATTGATATGTCGGAGTTTATGGAAAAACATTCGGTGGCTCGTCTGGTCGGGGCACCGCCCGGCTATGTTGGCTATGAAGAAGGCGGTTATTTAACCGAAGCCGTGCGACGTAAACCGTACTCGGTGATTTTGCTCGATGAAGTCGAAAAAGCGCATCCTGATGTATTTAATATTTTGCTGCAGGTGCTCGATGATGGCCGCTTAACCGATGGCCAGGGCCGTACTGTCGATTTTCGCAATACGGTGGTGGTTATGACGTCAAATCTGGGCTCCAATGTAATCCAGGAAATGGCTGGCGAAGAAAATTACCAGTCGATGAAAAATGCCGTAATGGAAATTGTCGGCCAGCATTTCCGACCGGAGTTTATCAACCGGGTTGATGATGTCGTGGTCTTTCATCCACTGCAAAAAGCCCAAATTCGCGCGATCACTGATATTCAGCTGACCCATTTGCATAAACGGCTGGCCGAACGGGACTTGTCGCTTGAGCTTTCCGATGCAGCGCTGGATCATATTGCCGAAGCTGGTTTTGATCCGGTTTATGGCGCTCGTCCGCTAAAACGGGTGATCCAGCATGAAGTTGAAAACCAGCTGGCGCAGGATATTCTGGCCGGTAAATTTAGTGCTGGTCAGGTGATTAAGATCGATGTGCAGGATGAGCAACTGGTGTTTAACAGTGAGTTAAAGCATTAAGCCCGGATTTTGTTTATTGCGCCAGGTTCTCTGCTGAATTCATCCGACAAATTTGTCGGATGAATTCAGAAACAGAATAAAAATCGACATTCACCAAAACGCTTTACCAGTTTATGTGCAGAACAGGGAAAGTCGCCAGGGTTTCAGGAAACACATCCCTGCAAAACATTTGCCTGCCACTGCTATAATGCGCACCCATTTCATACCTTCCAGGGAAATAGCACATGTCTGATTTCGGCAAGTTTGTGGATGCCTTTACACCGGCGGAAGTTGCCGAAAAAGTCAAAACCGTCGGTGTTGATAAAGCCAACATGTCGATTATTCCATTAGTGATTTTGTCGCTGATGGCAGGTGCGTTTATTTCTTTTGCGGCTATGTATTATACGGTGGTCATGACCGATGCCGGTGATGCTTATGGTCTGGCAAGACTTATGGGAGGCCTGGTATTTGCGCTGGGTTTCATCTTGGTGGTCATTGCCGGTGCGGAGTTATTTACCGGTAATACTTTAGTGGTCATGGCTTATGCCAAAGGGCAGGTCAGTTTTCCTGCGTTAATGCGCAACTGGGGCATTGTTTACACGGGCAATCTGGTCGGCGCTTTGGTAACGGTCTATCTGGTGTATTTATCCGGCTATCTCGATAACGCTAATTACGGAGTGGGAGCGACGGCTTTGAAAGCCGGTTTGGCAAAAGTTGAGCTGACCACGACGGAAGCTTTTGTCCGTGGCTTGTTTTGTAATGTATTGGTCTGTCTGGGCAGTTGGATGGTGTATGCCTCACGCAGTGTGACCGACAAGGTAATGGCGGTACTGTTTCCGATTTCAGGGTTTGTGGCGATGGGCTTTGAGCATTGCGTTGCCAATATGTATATGATTCCTATCGCCATGATTGCAGCAACTGATCAGGCTATTGTCGCGGCTGGACATTTCACACCAGAACAATTACAGACACTGGATTTTGGCGGCTTGATGAGCAATCTGATACCGGTGACGCTGGGTAATATTGTTGGCGGCGCAGGGTTTGTCGCGATGGCTTATTATCTGGTGTATGTATATGCACGGCCACCGGCAGTGAAATAGCCGGCACTGCCATTGCTGACAGTGCCGTTACTGTTACCAGGATTTATAAGGCAGAAACTTACCGTTCATGGTCACGACTACACGGTCGCCTTTGGGATCTTCCTGCTTATCGACAGACATACTGAAATCGATAGCGCTCATAATGCCGTCGCCGAATTTCTCCTGAATCACTTCTTTCAATGTAGGCCCATACACGCCGACGATTTCGTATAAACGATAAATCAGCGGATCGGTCGGTACCGCCTGATCCCAGACTTTGGTGGGATAAGCTTCCAATGCCAGTTCCACTTCAGTTCCCAAATCCAGCAGCTGACACAACTTCCGGGCGGCTTCAGGCAGCATGCTGTTCATACCCAGGCAGGCAGAGGTGACCCAAACAGGTGACATGCCCATACTGCTACCGATCTGTTCCCATGTCAGGTCTTTGTTTTCTTTAGCGACCATAATGGCCTGTGTCATGGCAAGTTTATTCATTACGACTCCAATCGTTTATAGAGAAAATGTGGTCAGGCACCGTCTGAAGCGATGCTTAAAAAGAAAAGTTAAGCGCTTTGTTCAGACATTTCTGCAGTCAGCGCACCGGTTTTGTAATGCGTCGCATACAGCATGCCGCCAGTCAGTACCAAACCACCGATCAGATTGCCGAGAATAACCGGGATCTCGTTCCAGATTAACCAGTCAGCGATGGTGATATCAGCGCCCATCAGCATGCCCATTGGGAACAGGAACATATTGACGACGGCATGTTCGAAAACCAGCCCAAAGAAAACAGCAATTGGTAACCACATTGCCACTACTTTGCCAGCGACTGAATCAGATAACATCGCGCCGACAACGCCGGTTGAAACCATCCAGTTACAGAGAATACCGGCGACAAATACCGTAAACCAACCGGCACCACCATGTGCGGCAAAGCCTAAAGTACGTGCTTCAGCGGCTCTGGCAATGGCTTGACCTGCAGCGCCAGGCTCAGTAGTGAAAGCAAAGGTCCAGGCGATGCCAACTAATAGTGCTGTGGTTAAGGCACCAAGCAGGTTACCAATGGCCACAAGTCCCCAGTTTTTCATCATGCCTTTAAAAGTACAGCCGCGGCGTTTATCCAATAAGGCTAATGGCACCAAGGCAAATACGCCGGTTAATAAATCAAATCCCAGCAAATTAAGTAGCACAAAACCTACCGGGAAGACCAAAGCACCCACAATGGGCAGACCTGTCTGAACAGCCGTAGTGACAGCGAACGCTACAGCCAAGGTTAAGATCGCCCCTGCCATATAAGAGCGAATTAACACATCCCGGGTAGCCATTTTGAGTTTGGATTCACCGGCATCGACCATTTTTTTGGCAAATTCTTTGGGGATTAGATAAGACATAAAAGCTCCAGCTTGATTTAATGGAAACAGGTAAACAATCAGCATGTTTTGTGCCAATGGGTTTAATGTTTTTTAAATCAATGCTTTATGATTTTATTATGATTGAGTAGTACTGGATTTTGCACCAGCTTGCACCATGATAATGGTGATACTGCACAAAGATGTAGCAATTAAACTAATGGGGGGCAATGGGGTGCCAGTCAGCAGTTGGCAGGACTTCTGGTGCCGGCCGGCCAACGTAATAACCTTGTGCAAAATCAACCCCATAGCTACGTAGCAAAGTCAGTACGGCATGGCTTTCAACAAATTCGGCAATGGTTTTGCGACCCAGACCTTTGGCTACATCGACCAGCGCCTTAACAAACAGTTGGTCATCGGCGTTTTTATCGAGATCCTTGATGAATATGCCATCAATTTTGATGATATCGACCGGCAATTCACGCATGTAATTAAAAGATGAAAAACCAACACCAAAATCATCCAGTGAAAACTGACAGCCCAGCGCTTTAATAGCCATCATCATGGCTTTTGCTTTTTGTAAATTACTGACGGCAACGGTTTCAGTGACTTCAAAAATCAGTCCGGCGGGATCGATCTCGTGCTTTTTAATAAGCTTTTTCAGTAACGGTAATAACATAGGTGCATCGATAATCGATGCTGACAAGTTAATGGCAAATCGTGCATTGATGCCTTGTTTCTGCATTTTAGCGAGCTTTTTAATGCTGGTGTTGATGACCCACTGATCGATGTTCCTGATTAAACCAACTTGTTCTGCGACTTCGATAAATTTACCGGGAAGGCTGATATCGCCAGTTTCAGGATGATGCATACGGATGAGCACTTCGTAATGCTCGACGGTGTTAGATTTAAGTTCCATGATCGGCTGGTAATGCAGGATAAAGTTATGATTTTCCAACGCTTCTTCAACCTGATGCTTCCAGAACACTCGGGTCTCTAACTCCTCGCGAGTTTGATCATCTGCTGAGAAAACATGAAAGTTACTTTTACCATTGGTTTTGGCTTTATACATTGCCAAATCTGCGTAGGATAATAACTCATGAATACTGGCGTCATGCAGCGGGTAATGGACAATACCAATACTTGCGGAAACTTTGTGGCGCACTGTGCCATATTCCAATTGAATAGCTGATAATTCCTGTAAAATTTTACTGGCCAGTACTTTGGCTCCGTTATCATCACTTTCCGGCATCAGCACGGCAAACTCGTCACCACCGAGACGTGCTACCAAATCGGTAAAGCGAGTGACTTTTTTCAGGGTTTTGGCAACCAATACCAGCAGCTCATCGCCAGCCCGATGGCCGCTGGTATCATTGATATCTTTGAATTGATCCAGATCCAGATAAAGTAGCGTATTGTTATGGTGATACCGGATGGCGCTACGCAGTGATTTCTCAAATTCTTCCGTGAATTTTCGACGATTACATAAATCGGTTAGAGGATCATGTTCGGCCATCCAGACAATACGTTTTTCAGCCTCTTTTTTCTCAGTCATATCGAGACCAACGGACAGAATAACAGCATTACTATTGTCGTTTTCAATACGTGAGTGTAGCCACGAAATCTGCTTTATATGACCATTTTTATCAATTAGTTCAGCATCTTGCTGGGCAATATGCAGGTTGCCCGCCAGTAACTCATTAAAGCGGATTTTGGCCTCCAGCCAGTTACCTGCAGGAAACATTCTGGCTACATCGGTAAGCAAAATTTCATTTTCTTTATAGCCAGTAAGTTTTTCGCCATGATCATTAAACAAAGTTACCTGGAACCGTTCATTCATGGTCAAAATTATTAGCTGTGCTGTATCCAGCAGACTTTTAATAAAGTCTCGTTCGCTGCGTAGCTCATCGGATTTGGCGTAAATCTGCTGACTACGTGTCTGAACATTGATATCCAGCTTTTCCAGTGCATCAGTTAGCTGCTTACTGGCTCGGTGCAAACCAATAATTTCCTGGTGCTTAATTGCCTTTTCCAGCTGCGTAAATATTTGTTGGGCTTCGGGGTATTTTTTAGCGGATATGAGCGGCAGCGCAGAGACTATTTGATCCAATGCTTCGAATGGCCTGCCTAAGCGTCGATAAGCAAATGCTGAGCATAAACCAGAAACGAAAATAAGCAATGCTGCTGCAATACAAAAATATAATAATAAATTTGCAATGTTGGGAGATGAGTTGGCATGCATTAAGATCAGAGAGGCGGCAATTGTTAATGCCAGCAACCCACTAATCAGACTACCGACAAAAATGGTGGTTATCGATTGCCATTGCAAACTGTTACGCGAAATACTCATCATGAAGTTCTGCTCCATCAGATGCTGGCGATTATGTCACAAAAAATTATTGCGTAAAGTGGTTGCAGTCAGCGTTGCTCATTTGCTGAAATCTTAGCCAATACCCAGTCTAAAGCCCGGCCGGGCAATAAGCGTTTTAAAGTTGCCAGCAAATAGGTCGGAAAAGTCACAAAATATCGAATCTTCGGTCGGTCAGCTTCGATAGCATGAATCAACTTATCGACTACCGCAGATGCCGGCAATGTAAATGGCGCCGCCGGTCCGGTTTTGGTTAGCCGGTTTTCCATTGCCAGATAAACATGTTGGTGAGCACTGACTGTTTTATCAATATGTTGCTGATATTTGGCAAACGCATTGGCGCGGAACTGACTCAGAATAGGGCCCGGCTCGATCAGACTGACAAAGATGCCACTGCCACGTAATTCCAGTCTCAACGTATCAGCCAGGCCTTCAAGAGCAAATTTACTGGCGTTATAAGCACCGCGATAAGGTAACGCCACCAGCCCTAATACGGAGCTGTTATAAACAATGCGCCCGGCACCCTGCTGACGCATGATTTTAATAACGTGATTGGTCAGCTGCTGGGTACCAAAGACATTGGTATTAAACTGTGCCTGTAAAATCTCACGGTTTAAGTCTTCTACCGCACCGGGCTGGCCGAAAGCTGCATTGTTGAATAGCACATCAATATGATTATCAAGGTGTTCTAATGCCTCGTTAAGCCCAGAGGTTATCGATACATCGTCATCCAGGTCCAGTATTACACAGGCAATGCCCAGCGCCTGAAATTGGGCGAGATCAATGGTCTGACGGACACTTGCCACCACCTTATGACCACGGGCATGAAGCAATTTGGCAGCTTCAAGTCCAATGCCTGAAGAACTGCCGGTGATAAGTATATGTTTCAGTTTTTGGGAATTTTTCATATGCTGGTAACCAAAGTCGCGAGCAAGTAATTAAATATTTAACAATATTAGACGTTAACTACGTAAAGATTGATAGATATCAAAGGATCGTCAAAAGAACTGAGTATGCTGCAATCGCAAGAAATCAGTCAGGTAGATTACGAAAAATTCCGGCTTTTTCTCGAGCAGGCTTGTGGCATTCTGTTGGGTGATGGTAAGCAATACCTGATTATCAGTCGGCTGACAAAATTGCTACGTGATGAAAATATTGCTTCGGTTTCAGACTTACTGACCGCCATTCAACATGGGAGCCCACGGCATTTACGCAATGCCGTGATAGATGCCATGACTACCAACGAAACCTCCTGGTTTCGTGATGGCAGCCCGTTCCTCATTCTCGAAAAACACTTGCTGGCCGAACTCGACAAAACATTGAAAGGGCCATGCCGGATTTGGTCTGCGGCCTGCTCATCAGGACAAGAGCCGTACACGATCAGTATGCTCATCAGTGAATACCTGCGTAAAAATCCGGGCAGTAAACTAACCAGTGCACAAATTGTTGCCACGGACATTTCAAATAAAATGCTGGTGGCGGCGCGTCGTGGTATTTATGAAGCGGCCGCCCTGGAGCGTGGACTGTCTCAGACACGAAAACAGCAATTTTTTACGGCTACTGAAGAACAATGGGAAATCAGCAGCGAACTTAAGCAACGGGTGCAGTTTCGTGAACAGAATCTGTTACAGAGTTATGGCGTGCTTGGGCGGTTTGATGTGATTTTTTGCCGTAATGTGCTGATTTATTTTTCGGCGCAGCGCAAAGTTGATATTTTGCAGCGTATGGCGCAGGCACTCAATCCAGGCGGTTATCTGTTTCTCGGTGCTTCTGAAACCATCAGCGGTTACAGTGATGCGTTTGAAATGCAGCGGTCGCCGGAAGGCGTAGTTTACCGGCGTCGCTAATCAATTTTATTCAGTTGTGTCGCGGAGTCAGTCGGCTTGTCGGTGGTTTTATCTGGTTTCAGCGGTGCTTCACACCATCCCAGCCAACTGCCGATTTGTCGCAGTACCAGTTTTATTAATCGCCATAATCTAGGCAACAACCAGATCATCAGCGCAATAAACAGTATCAGTAAGACTAAAAAGCCTATCGGATGATTCAATGCCAGCCACAGGCCGCCAATGACAATTAAATCCTCGCCAATGGAAGCGCCCCAGTTGCTGAACGGTTCCGGTGAGGTATTAATCAACAAGCGGCTGCCCGCTTTGGTGGCATGACTGCCGGCCGCTAAGCTGCCGCCAATTAAGCCAGCTGCCAACTCTGCTGCAGGGCTCAGTTCTCCCACCGCGCTGGCCGCCAGTACAGCGCCAGCAGGAATGCGGATAAAGGTATGTAAGGTATCCCAGCCAGTATCAACACCGGGCATTTTGTCAGCAAAAAATTCGACGCAGTACATGATGGCTGCGGCCATCATTACCAATGGATCACTGAGGACCAACATATCGGCCGGCAGCACAAGATTGCCGGTATTTGCCAAATAACCCAGCATAAAAACGGCAGCGTATAAATTAATGCCGCTGGCCCAGGCGATACCCATACTCAGTGCAATCAAGCTGACCACATCCATTTGCGCCTCCTGTTTGTTATAGTGGCGTCGTGCTTAAACGGAATTTTTATTGATGATACTCCGATCTGAATTGCTCACCTACCTGGATAATTTGCTCGAACCCAGCCGATTTCAGGACTACTGCCCTAATGGATTGCAAGTTGCGGGCAGTGAACACATCGAACGCGTTGTCACTGGCGTCACTGCCAGTCAGGCATTGATTGATGCCGCAATTGAAGCGCAAGCAGACACTATTATTGTTCATCACGGTTATTTCTGGCGGGGCGAAGCGCCGCAAATCACCGGCATAAAACAACAGCGGCTTAAATCATTGCTGACCCACAATATCAATTTAATTGCCTATCATTTACCACTCGATGCACACCCGGAATTGGGCAATAACGTGCAACTGGCAAGATGGCTGAACATCGAGGTTGATGGGCGAATTCACGGCAGTGGTGACCCGGCGATTGCCTTATGTGGCAGTCTGTCGCGCGCAATGCCGCTGACCGATTTTGCCGATAAAGTAGCGCATGTTTTAAAGCGGCCACCATTGACCATTAAAGGACACGATCGCCCTATAACCACGATTGGCTGGTGCACGGGGGCTGCTCAGGGGTATATTCAGCAAGCGGCAGAATTGGGACTGGATGCCTTTTTAAGTGGTGAGATCTCTGAGCAAACGACGCATCTTGCTCGTGAGTTGGGTATTCACTACATCGCTGCTGGCCACCATGCGACGGAACGTTATGGCGTCAAGGCACTGGGTGAAATGCTGGCCAGGCAATGGCCGCTCAGTGTGCAGTTTATTGATATTGATAATCCGGTTTAAGGACGAATTAATGCTGTCAAAAGCGCAACAAACCTGGCAAAAAACGCAGACTTTTTTTAAATCCTCACTGTGGCAGGAAGCCACAGTGCAAAGTAGTCAGATAAAAAGAAAACTGCTGCATTTACTGCGGGTTGCCTACGTCATGTTCCTGGAACTGCGTAATGGTGATTTGAGCCTGCGGGCAATGAGTCTGGTTTTTACCACCTTGTTATCGCTGGTGCCATTGATTGCGGTGGCGTTTTCAGTGTTGAAAGCGTTTGGTGTCCATAACCAAATCGAGCCGTTTTTGCTTAATGTACTGGATCCACTGGGACCTAAAGCACAGGAGTTAAGCCAGAGTATTATTGGCTTTGTTGAAAATATCAAAGTAGGCGTTTTAGGGTCATTGGGTCTGGCCCTGTTGTTTTATACGATCATCGCGCTTATTCAGAAAGTGGAAAGTGCTTTTAACTTTGTTTGGCGGGTTGAGCGACCCAGAACATTGGCACGACGCTTTACCGACTACCTCAGTGTCGTGATGATTGGCCCGGTTTTGGTGTTTTCAGCACTGGGTATTACCGGTGCGGCGCTGGATAACGATTTTGTTACGAAGCTGGAATCGATTGAACCGTTTGGCACCTTGTTGCTGATTCTCAGTAAATTGCTGCCTTATTTGATGATTATTCTCGCGTTTACCTTCCTCTATACCTTTATTCCTAATACCAAGGTCAAACTGGGCGCAGCTTTCAGCGGGGCAACGGTCGCCGGTATTTTGTGGGTGACGCTCGGTACTTTGTTTGCCGGTTTTGTTGCCTCATCAAGTAATTACACTGCAATTTACTCCGGTTTTGCGATTTTATTTTTCTTTATGATCTGGGTGTATCTGGCCTGGTTTATCTTGCTGATTGGCTCGCAAGTGGCGTTTTTTCTCCAGCATCCGAAACTGGTGCAGCTTGGCGGTAAGCCACAACGTTTGAGCCCACGGTTACGTGAAAAGGAAGGTCTGTGGGTAATGACCGAGATTGCCCGGCGTTTTTGTCAGGATAAACCGCCATTTACTATGGAAGAATTAGAAGAAAACACAACATTAAGTGCCGGCAGTTTGCAGGAAATTATCAATATGCTCGAAAAGGATGGTTTGCTTATTGAGGTGGATGGACCGGATTCGCAATTTGTGCCGGGACGTGA
The DNA here is from genome assembly GCA_964474075.1 of uncultured Methylophaga sp. Classification (GTDB taxonomy): domain Bacteria; phylum Pseudomonadota; class Gammaproteobacteria; order Nitrosococcales; family Methylophagaceae; genus Methylophaga. Next base: position 9,176 of record CAYYRO010000036.1, on the reverse strand, counting down.
CATATCAATGATTACACTTCGTCAAATCCTTGATTGTTTACGCAGCGCGGAAGAACGAGACTTAATGCCGCTGCATAATCGTGCTGCACCGGCGGTAGAGCATTTAATCAGTAAATTACGCAGTGCCGAACAACATGAATTGGCAGATGCTACTTTGCGGGATTTAGCGATGGATACGTTGCGTGACTGATTTTTCACCGTTCAAAGGTAAGCGCATTTTACTGGGCGTTACCGGCAGCATTGCCGCATATAAAGCTGCGGATTTGATCCGTCGTCTGCAGGATAACGGTGCAGAGGTGCGGGTGATGATGACGCAGGGCGCCTGTCAGTTTATTACGCCATTAACCTTACAAACGCTCAGTGGTTTTCCGGTAGCGTTGAATTTACTGGATGCTGACGAAGAATCAACCATGGGCCATATTGCACTGGCACGCTGGGCCGACTGGATTTTGGTGGCACCGGCCAGTGCCGATACGCTGTCCAGATTAGTTCAAGGCCGCGCTGATGATGTGCTGACGTCAACCATTTTGGCCAGTGAAGCGCCGCTGGCGATTGCCCCGGCAATGAATAATAAAATGTGGTCGCATCCGGCAACGGTCGATAATCTCAGCATCCTTAAACAACGCGGTGCCGTGATTCTGGGCCCGGCCAGTGGTGATCAAGCCTGTGGTGAAGTCGGCGAAGGCAGGTTGTTAGAGCCGCTGGACATTATTACCACGTTGGGGCGCTATTTGTTACCCAAAGTCTTAGCCGGCAAGACAGTCGTAATCACCGCGGGCCCAACCTATGAGCCAATAGACCCGGTGCGGTTTATCGGTAATCGCAGCTCCGGGAAAATGGGCTTTGCCCTGGCACAGGCGGCGGTTGAGGCGGGTGCAGACGTTATTTTGATTAGTGGACCGGTGAGTTTACCAACACCTGCCAAAGTTACCCGTATCGATGTGAATACCGCTGCTGAAATGCATCGGACAAGCCTGCAAGTGGCCGCTCACTGTGCTTTATTTATTGGTTGTGCAGCGGTGGCTGATTATCGGGTAGCTGAGCCTGCCAGCCAGAAATTAAAAAAATCTGATGAGCAAAATTTGCATCTGCAATTGCTGGCTAATCCCGATATTATTGCCGATATTTCAGCGATGCAAGAACGGCCACAGATGGTGATAGGCTTTGCTGCAGAAACAGATGACTTGTCCAGTTATGCCCGGCAAAAGTTGTTGGTCAAAAAGCTGGATATGATTGCCGCTAACAGTGTTGCCAATGGCCAGGTTTTTGGTGCTGAGAGTAATGCCCTGCAGGTTTTCTGGCCGGGCGGGGAACAACAATTACCTGATGCCCCCAAAAGTCAGCTGGCCAGAGATTTAATGAACTTAATAATTGATCAATATCATGCAAAAAATACAACTAAAACTGCTTGACCCTCGTCTAGGCGATACCATTGAATTACCTAACTATGCGACCGATGGGTCTGCCGGATTGGATTTACGTGCTTGTCTGGAACAGGACACCACATTACAACCTGGCGAAACGTTGTTGATCCCAACGGGCCTTGCAATTCATATTGATGATCCATCTCTGTCAGCCGTGTTGTTGCCACGCTCCGGCCTTGGCCACAAACATGGCATTGTGCTTGGTAATCTGGTGGGACTGATTGACAGTGATTATCAGGGGCAGGTTTTTGTGTCTTGCTGGAATCGCAGCCAAACGGCGTTTGATATCAAAATCGGTGAACGCATTGCACAAATGGTATTTGTGCCGGTGGTGCAAGTGGCATTTGAACAAGTTGATGAATTTACCGTCAGTGAGCGCGGTACCGGTGGCTTTGGTCATACGGGCCGGCATTGATGGCAAGCGCAAATTTGTCAGCGATGTTACAAAAAAGGCTGAAACCAGCAGCGCTACTGCTGTTACTGTTGTTGATCCTGATTGCAGTCGGCGGCACGTATTATGTGGGGCAACAGCTAGCCAACAATGTCGATCCGCAATCTACAGATAATTATCAGCAATTGGTCAATCAACAATCGGAGACGCTGGCAAAAGTTATTGCCACCTGGCAACAACAGGCTGCCGATGCCAGTGCAATAAAAAATTGGCCGGAAGCAAAAATTGTTTGCATGATTGACAGTATTCCGTTGACACCGCAAACCGGCGATTGTTTGCCGATAAGTTTCGCTACGTTACTTGCTCTGCGGCAAGCTGCCAATGATGACCAGGCCGATGTGGCAGTTATGCAGCCGGCCACCGATAAAGCGTATATCCAGATCGTCCAGCAACAAAACAATGGCTTTTTATTATTAGCACTCAGCACGGATCTGTTAAAAAATCTGACGCAATCGCTTGATGCCAAACGGGGCTACTGGACAGTCAATCAGGGCAGCAATATCAATTTGATTTTAGCCAGTGCCGGTGACAAACAACTGGCGCAAGTGGCTAAGCCTTTGTCGAGCAAAATTGCCGGCAGTCATTGGCAGTTAAATTATTGGCCAGCACCGGCTGCCGTTGCCGGGTTTAATATGCTCTGGTTATTGCCCGCACTAATATCAGCCCTTTTGATTTGGTGGCCGCTGGCGGGGTTGTTACCTGAGAAACGCACAGTTTTACACCGGAAAAAAACAGCAAAACCGGTGCCCAAAACGGTTGATATTAGCGAATCAGAAATAAAAGATGACACCCTAGCAACCCGGGCTGAGCCATCTAAAAAGCCAGTTGAACCGGCATTAACCAGTCAAATAGCTGATAAACCGGTACCTACGGTAAATGCAGCCTCTGAAACTGTCGAAGATACCGATCTGTTATTTGACGAAGCCTTTGATACGCCGCGTAATACGGATTTGAATGAAACAGTTACGTCCCAGGCAATACCGGATGTGCTGGAGTTTGATCTCAGTCCGGCAACTGCAAAACCCAGTGCAATCGATGCAGCCATTTTTAAAACCTATGACATCCGCGGCATTGTTGACAGTCAGTTAACCGCGAGTGTGATGCATCAATTAGGTCAGGCAATTGGCAGTGAAGCCCAGGCGCGGGGCGTGCAAAAAATGGTGGTGGCGCGAGATGGCCGGGCCAGCAGCGAAGACTTTGCCAAAGCTATGATACAAGGCATCAATGACAGCGGTTGTGATGTCATCGATATCGGTGCGCTACCGACACCTGTGCTGTATTTTGCTGCGGAGCATTTTGAAAGCCGTTCCGGTGTCATGATAACCGGCAGCCATAATCCGTCGAATTATAATGGCGTCAAAATCGTCATTGACGGTGAAACGTTGTCAGGTGATGCCATTCAGGCTCTCAAACAACGTTTGGAAAACAATCAGCTGGCACAAGGGCAGGGCAGTCGGCAAATCGAAGATGTGCTGGATGAATATCTGGCAGCTATTGCGGCGCAAATCAAATTACCGAAGCCTGTCAACGTGGTTGTTGATTGTGGCAATGGTATTGCCGGTGTGGTGGCGCCACAGCTGATGAAATTAATTGGTTGTAATGTGACGCCGCTATTTTGTGATGTGGACAGCCGTTTCCCCAACCATCATCCCAATCCCGGACAGCCGGAGAATTTGCAGTCACTGATTGATAAAGTTCAGGAAACCAACGCTGATATTGGTCTGGCCTTTGATGGTGATGGCGATCGATTGGGTGTGGTGTTGGCCGATGGTGAGATCATCTGGCCAGATCGGTTACTGATGCTGTTTGCTCAGGCATTGCTGGCGGAGTATCCGGGTGAAACAATTTTTTACGATGTCAAAAGTACCGGCTTACTGCACGATGTGATCAGTCGCGCCGGTGGTCAGCCGGTGATGATGGCCTCCGGGCATTCACTGATTAAAAAAGCCTTGCAGGATAATAACGCTAAACTCGCCGGTGAACTGAGCGGGCATTTGTTTTTTGCCGATCGCTGGTATGGTTTTGATGACGCTTTATACGCCGCTTGCCGGCTGTTAGAATTGCTCGCCGCTGATCCACAGGGACGAACACCGGTACAGATTTTTGCTGCCCAGCCGCAACGGGTAAACACACCGGAAATTCATATCGCCATGGATGAAACCGAATGCCGGCAGTTTATGCGGCGCTTTATTGACGAAGCCAAATTCAATGACGCCCGGCTCAGTAAAATCGATGGTCTGCGGGTGGATTTTGCCAATGGCTGGGGACTGGCACGGGCTTCAAATACCGTACCGGGCCTGACGTTACGATTCGAAGCCGGCAGCGAAGCCGATTTACAACATATTAAACAACTGTTTGTGCAGCAGATGTTGCAGGTCAAGCCGACCTTAAGTTTGCATTTGTAGCACTTGCAGAGGAATTAGCATGAGTTTAAACACACAACGCGCCACGCATATCGCTCAGGTTTTGACCGAAGCGTTGCCGTATATTCAGCGTTTTTCCGGTAAGACATTGGTCATTAAATATGGCGGCAACGCCATGACTGATGAAACGCTGAAAAACAGCTTCGCCCGTGATGTGGTGTTGCTGAAAGCGGTTGGCATTAATCCAGTGATTGTTCATGGTGGTGGCCCGCAGATCGGCGAATTACTGCAAAAAGTCGGTAAACAATCAGAATTTATCAATGGCATGCGGGTAACCGACAGCGAAACCATGGATATTGTCGAAATGGTGCTGGGTGGTCAGGTCAATAAAAGCATCGTTAATCTGATTAATAATCATGGTGGCCGGGCGGTCGGTTTAACCGGTAAAGACGGCAGTCTGATTTTTGCTGAAAAAATGCATGTGGCGTCCAACGACCCGACACTGAATGCTTCAGAAATGATTGATCTAGGTCATGTCGGTAAGGTCAGCAGTATCGATACCAGTGTCATTGATATGCTGATTAAAAGTGATTTTATCCCGGTGATTGCGCCAATCGGTGTCGGTAAGGATGCTGAATCCTACAACATCAATGCCGATCTGGTGGCCGGTAAAATTGCTGAAGTACTGCAAGCTGAAAAACTGATTTTATTGACAAATACGCCGGGACTGCTGGATGCTGATGGCACGTTATTAACCGGTCTGAATGCCAAGCAAGTGAATGATTTAATTGAACAAGGCGTGATTTACGGCGGTATGCTGCCAAAAATCGGCTGCGCTCTGGATGCTGTGCAGGCCGGTGTCACGTCATCGCATATTATCGATGGCCGGGTACAACATGCGGTGCTGCTCGAAATGTTTACTGATCAGGGTGTTGGCACACTAATTCGTGGAGGTGGCCGGTGAACGATGCAGTGAAACCAAGCCGCGCAGAAAATAAGCAATCGAAACGTCAGGCAATCCTTGAAGCGCTGGCCAGCGAATTGGAACAAAATCCTGGCGAGCGGATTACCACAGCGCGTCTTGCCGCCGGCTTGGGCGTATCAGAAGCCGCGTTATATCGGCACTTTCCGAGTAAAGCACGGATGTTTGAAGGCCTGATCGAATTTGCCGAAGATACCGTGTTTGGTCTGATTCGCCGGATTATGGATGACGAAAAAGATGCGTTGGCCCGCTGTGAAAAAATTATCGCTTTGTTACTAGGTTTCAGTGCAAAAAATCCTGGTATCACCAGTGTGCTGGTCGGCGTTGCCCTGACAGGTGAAACTGAACGACTGCGTCAGCGGGTCAGCCAGTTTTTTGATCGCCTGGAAACCCAGTTCCGGCAAATTCTGCGTGAACGCGAACTGACTTTGACCCAGGCTGGCGGCCGCCCCGTTAACGAAACCGCTAATTTGCTGTTATGTATTGTCGAAGGTCATATGCAGCAATTTGTCCGCAGTGGTTATCGGCAGTCACCGCTAACTGGCTGGGATCAACAATGGCCATTAATTGCGACCTTACTGAGGCCTTACGCATGATTAAAGTATGTCTGATAGGGGAAGACACAGCCAAAGAGAAAGCCCTGCTGAATAGTCAGTCTGGTATCGTTGTCCATGACATCACCATGGCTGAAACGGAAACCATGCTGAAAGCGGTTTGCGACATTCGTCCCGATATTCTTATCTTATCCGATATGGGCAGTCATCTCGCTGCCGATGAGCTTTGTGTTTACATCCATTTACGTGCACCTTATATAAAAACCTTAATTATCACCGAGCACGAAGCTGATTATGCCAGGCTGGAAGCGACAGGCTTCAGCTGTAAAGGTTTTATGTTGCATCATCAGCGCCACGCAATCGTCCGGGCAGTCAGAGTCTTACATGATGGTGAAGCTTGGTTGTCCCGCAAACTGGTCGCCAACGTACTGGATGAACTGGCTAAAAATGCTACAGCTATTAAACCCAAACCTCAGTTGGTCAACAATCAGTAACTTAAGACCGTTTTGTCACTTACTTAATAATCGTTAATTTAGATTAATAATCAAAATCTTTTCGTATTATTCGAAACTAGTACTTAAGTACACTGGTCTCAATCTGTAATATCCCCCACAATAATCTCCAGTAAACATTTAAATGCCAGAAAATTGGTGTTTTATTAAGGACCCTGTCAGGGTCCGTTCTCTAATCAATTAACGGATGAATTCATAAAGAGGAAAAGTAACGAACCAGCGGAGGAAAGATGGCAACTCAAATCGGCGTAATCACAGCCGTTATTGGTAACGTAACTGCAACGGCTACCGATGGATCAATCCGAACGCTTCAAATTGGCGATATTGTTTATGCCAATGAATTAATCAGCACTGGCCCTGCTGCTGCAGTAGAAATTCAATTTGCAGATGGTAGCGTCATGAATCTCGGAAGAGATAGTCAGATTGTGCTGGACAATGATGTATATGATCCGGATGCGGCTGGTGTCACTGAAACCATAGGTCAGACTGTTTCCGATGACATTGACGCAATTCAGCAAGCCATCCTTGCCGGCGAAGATCCAACCGAAAATGCTGAAGCAACAGCAGCTGGTGCTGGCGCTCAAGGCAGTGAAGGCGGTCATGATGCTGTTTTTGTCGACTACCTTAATCCTGAAGTCATTCCCGAAGCGGGTTTTCAAACAGCGGGTGTTGAAGACTCTCCCCCTGGCATTCTTGAGGAGATTGAAGAAGACCCCATCATTCCTGTCGATGAGATTGAAGAAGATCCCATCATTCCTGATGAGGATGCTGAAGAAGATCCCGTAACACCAATCCCCGAGACGATCTTTGTAGCACTGGAAGCAGAGCAGGAAAGTGTCAGTGAAGATCAGAGTCTGACCTTGATCGCCACCCTTGATCAGACCGCTTCAGCGGCGATCACCGTGACGCTTTCCAATGGTGAGAACATTGTGATCCCTGCCGGAGAATTGACTGGCACAATAACGATTCCGCCTCAGGGTGATGATCCTTATATCGACGCAGAAGTTATCAGCACCAGTATTACCAGTGTCTCGGGAGAAACGGATGAGACATTAAGCTTTGACAGCTCCCCGGTCCTGACTCAGATTACCGACACCATCGATACCACACCGATTACGTTAAGCGATGTAACAGTTGATGAAGGCAGCGGGACCGCCACGATTGATGCCAGTGTGACCAATCCGGTGACCGGCAGCCCGCTGGTGATCACACTGGATAACCAGGCAACCGTTACCATTCCGGTGGGTGACACCAC
>CAYYRO010000036.1:0-1535 GCA_964474075.1 uncultured Methylophaga sp. | reverse complement strand
ATTGCTGCAGGTGGCAGTGAATATGAAGATTTGCAAACAGCCGGAACCACAACCATTGATGTTGATTATACTCCCGAAATCATCAATTTAACGCCAGCGGCTGAGGGTGGTGATGTGCTTGTTGATGAAGATGATTTATCAGACGGCACGGATTCATCCAAAGAACCCACCATTCAGCAGAGCACTTTCACTATTAACAGTGGTGATCCGGTCGATAGTCTGACTATCGAGGGAAATGCCGTTATTACCAATGGCGCTTTCAGTGCCACCAGTTTTACCACCGGACTTGGTAATACCCTTTCTGTGATTGGTTATAACGCCGATTCAGGGGAGCTTATTTATACTTATGAGTTATTGGACAATACACTGAATCATGGCACAGAGAATAATGGTGAAAACAGTGTATTTGAAGACTTCGAGGTGTTACTGACAGATACGGATGGTAATAGTGATACTGACACCTTATCGGTAAATATTGTTGATGATGTGCCTCTGGAACAATCCGTCCAAAATACCCTTGAAGTGCCAATCAGTGACGTTAAGATTGCTGGTTTCAAATCTGCTTTTACTAACGCCGATGATGGCTCGAATGTAAGTTTTACTGATGGCGAATCTGACGGACTCGGAGGCGATATTGATCGTGTTCGTTGGGGGGGGGATGATAATTTTTCCAGCTATACCTTTGATGCAGCCTTAAGCGGTACGAATGATGTGGAAGTGAATTCAGAATTTTCACTGGGGACATTCACGCACAACAACTTCTCAATCCCCTCTGGAACAGCCATTGACTCAGTGGATCTTAATGTAAGTTTCACCGTGGACATTAACAGTGTACCCACGGTAATAGAAAAAACTATACGCTTTGACCATAACGAAACCCCGAATAACAGTGGCAGCAATCCCAATGACATCATTACCATTACCAACGGGACTGAGGTTATTGATCTGACGATAGGTGATCGGACGTATCAATTCGAAATTCTTGGATTCCAGAATTCTGAAGGTGAAACAGTTACCAGCATTCTCACCGAAGAAAATGAAGCTTCCACTTTCAATCTGATTGGTAAATTATCATCAACTGATGGCCTGCCAACAATTGACGGTCAGGTAGAAACGGTTTTTGGCGCGGATGGTCCTGCCGATGATGCCAGTGTAAGTTGGGAAGCCGCCGAGGGGACCAATGAGGTAGTCACCAACGGCGAGATTCAGGGTGACTATGGTCTACTGACTGTGGATGCCGAAGGTAACTATCGCTACGAAGTAGATCGTGAAGTGCGGGATAATCTTGATATCGATGAATCATTGCAGGAAGCGTTCACTTACTTCACTACCGATGCTGATGGTGACCGTGTAGAAAATGTACTGACCATTAACGTTAATGGCACATCACCGCCTGCTGAGGCCAATCCGGATTCGGACACTGCAACGGAGCAGTCCGCAGTAATAGATGGTACAGCTTCAGCCAGCATTACCGTTGATGAATGGAGTAACGATCGGGAAATCACGTATGAAAATCAGTTAAAAGGTAACGATAA
>CAYYRO010000035.1:7575-19737 GCA_964474075.1 uncultured Methylophaga sp. | reverse complement strand
GTAGTTGCCATCGTAGCAGAGCGTATCTGGGTTGAAGCCGAGCGGCAGTCAACCTGTGGCAGCTGCCAGGTCAGGCAAGGGTGTGGTACGGGTCTGCTTGCCAAACACGTCGGCAAACGTTTTAACCGAATTGCTGTCCCTAACAACAAGTCAGTGACGATTGGCCAGCAGGTAACGGTAGCGATTCCCGAAGATGCGTTATTACAAGGCGCTTTTTTAATGTATTTGCTGCCATTACTGGCAATGTTTGTGGGTGCCGGGCTGGCAAGCTGGTTGGCATGGCCTGAACCTATACAAATTATTGCTGGTCTGGGAGCGTTATTGGCTGGTTTTTTTTGGGTGGCATCAAGATTAAAACAAAAGAATGTAGTTATTCCAACGCAAATAATAGAGGAAACAACATGACACAAACCAAGACCTGGGCAGTTATCACGTTGGCAATGACCTGGTTACTGATGAGTATGACGGTACAGGCTCGCGGCCTGCCAGAATTCACTGAACTGGTTGAAGAAAATGGCGATGCGGTTGTCAATATCAGCACCAAAATGAACGAGGATGAGCAGGCACAACAAAGCTTTCCACAAGGTATGCCAGAAATGCCGCCGGGCATGGAAATCCCTGAAGGCACGCCATTTGACGATTTTTTTAAACGTTTCTTCGGTCAGCCTGGTCAACCACAGCCACCACAACCTAATTCATTGGGTTCGGGCTTTGTGTTGTCGGAAGATGGTTATATTTTAACCAACCATCATGTCATTAAAGATGCCGATGAAATTATTGTACGGTTTAGTGACCGCACCGAAATTACGGCTGAACTGCTGGGCAGTGATGAGCGAAGTGATGTTGCCTTGCTGAAAGTAGATGCCAGTGACCTGGATCTGAAAGCGGTCAAATTAGGTGACTCTGAAGATCTTAAAGTCGGTGAGTGGGTATTGGCTATTGGTTCGCCTTTCGGTTTTGATTATTCAGCCACTGCCGGTATCGTCAGTGCGTTGGGGCGAAGCCTGCCAAGTGACAGTTATGTGCCATTTATCCAGACGGATGTGGCCATTAACCCGGGTAATTCAGGGGGCCCGCTGTTTAATTTAGATGGCGAAGTCGTCGGTATTAACTCACAAATTTACAGCCGTACTGGTGGCTTTATGGGCGTGTCATTTGCCATTCCTATGGATGTGGTGATGAACGTTGTAAACCAGATCAAAGCACAGGGCTACGTTAGCCGTGGTTGGTTAGGTGTGGTGATACAAGATATTACCCGCGAACTGGCAGAGTCATTTGGTTTGGATAAGCCTCGTGGTGCTTTGGTGTCACGGGTTATCGCCGAGAGTCCTGCTGCCAAAGCCGGCTTTGAAGCGGGTGATATTATTCTGAAATTTGATGGTCGAAAAGTTGATTCTTCATCAGATTTGCCACCAATCGTTGGTAGTACCGATGTTGGTAAAACTGCGCCAGTTGAAATTATGCGTAAAAATAAAGTGCAAACGTTGCAGGTCAAAGTTGAAGAGTTGCCTGAAGACGAATCACTGGTCAGTGGTCAGAGCGCCACACCAAGTGGTCGTTTCAAATCTGAAACTTTAAATGTTGAAGTGGTTGAGTTGACGCCACAGCAGCGTGAAGAAACTGGCGTTGAATCTGGTGGCGTCATGGTGATGAAAATTGAGTCTGGCCCGGTTAGCCGTGCTGGTATCAATCCAACTGATGTCATTATCAGCCTTAACAACGAGCAGATTACCAGTGGCGAGCAATTTGTTGAAATCGCTGAAAATCTGCCAGTCGGAAAATCAATCCCAGTGCTGGTGCAACGTAACGGTGCAGCACAGTTTTTGGCACTGAAAATTGAAGAAAAATAGTCATCCGCCAGATGAATAGGTTTTAGGCAGGACAGTTCACTGTTTTTGCCGTAAAATCTTAACGTTAGACCCATCCAAATCGGTCGGTCACTTTGTGTGCCGGCCGATTTTTTTAGTTAAGGTGCTTAGACATTTTTATGGATCACATCCGTAACTTTTCAATTATTGCTCATATTGACCATGGCAAATCGACCATTGCCGACCGGTTTATCCAAATTTGTGGTGGCCTGACTGCGCGTGAAATGTCACAGCAAGTACTTGATTCCATGGATATCGAGAAAGAACGTGGCATCACCATTAAGGCGCAGAGCGTTTCGCTGGATTATAAAGCGCGCAATGGTGAAACCTACCATCTGAACTTTATCGACACGCCTGGTCACGTCGATTTTTCTTATGAAGTTTCACGGTCACTGGCTGCCTGCGAGGGTGCTTTGCTGGTGGTCGATGCGGCACAAGGCGTCGAAGCGCAAAGTGTTGCCAACTGTTACACGGCGATTGATTTGGGCCTGGAAGTATTGCCGGTACTTAACAAAATCGATTTACCCTCAGCAGAACCTGAGCGCGTTGCCCAGGAAATTGAAGATATTATCGGTGTGGATGCACTTGAAGCAGTTCGCTGTAGCGCTAAAACCGGCTTGGGTATTGAAGATTTGCTGGAAGAACTGGTCAAACGTGTGCCGCCGCCAAAAGGTGATCCTGAAGGGCCGTTGCAGGCTTTAATCATTGATTCGTGGTTTGACAGTTATGTCGGTGTCATTTCATTGGTGCGCATTAAACAAGGCAAACTGAAAACTAAAGACAAAATCAAAGTGATGTCGACCGGACAGGAATATCAGGTCGATGAAGTTGGCGTGTTTACGCCAAAACGCAGTAAACGTTCTGAACTGAAGTGCGGTGAAGTGGGTTATGTGATTTCCGGTGTTAAGGAAATTGATGGTGCCCCGGTCGGCGATACACTGACAACCGCCCGTGACGGTTCCGATAAAATGTTGCCCGGCTTCAAGGAAGTGACCCCACAGGTCTATGCCGCATTATTTCCGGTTAGTAGTGATGATTATGAAACCTTCCGTGATGCATTGGGTAAACTGCGATTAAACGATGCTTCACTGCATTTCGAACCGGAAAACTCTCAGGCATTAGGCTTTGGTTTCCGCTGCGGTTTCCTCGGTTTGTTGCATATGGAGATCATCCAGGAACGTCTGGAACGTGAATACGATCTGGATTTAATCACCACTGCGCCCACCGTTGTTTTTCAGGTGGCCACCAAAAAGGGTGAAATCGTCAAAATTGAAAACCCGTCATCGCTGCCTGATCCGGGTTCCATTGATGAAATTCGCGAGCCGATTGTTGCCGCTGATATTTTAGTACCGCAAGAACACCTGGGCGCTGTTATCACCTTGTGTGTGGAAAAGCGCGGTGTGCAAAAATCCATGCAGTATATGGGTAAACAAGTAGCGCTAAGCTATGAGTTACCGATGAATGAAGTAGTTATCGATTTCTTTGATCGTATTAAGTCAGTCAGCCGCGGTTATGCGTCACTGGATTATCATTTTATCCGTTTTCATCCGGCTGACTTGGTCAAGCTTGATATTTTGATTAATGGTGAAAAAGTTGATGCGCTGGCGCTGGTGGTGCATCGCGCTGACAGTGTGTCACGCGGCCGCCTGTTGGTTGAAAAAATGCAGGAGCTGATACCGAGACAGATGTTTGATATCGCTATTCAGGCAGCCATCGGTGGCCATATTATTGCCCGCTCCACGGTCAAAGCCATGCGCAAAAACGTCCTGGCCAAATGTTATGGCGGTGACGTATCACGCAAACGTAAATTGCTTGAAAAACAAAAAGCCGGTAAAAAACGAATGAAATCCGTCGGTAAGGTTGATGTACCGCAGGAAGCATTCTTGGCTGTATTGCAGTTATCCAAGAAGTCGTAAACAAGGAGATTGAGTGTGAGTTTTCCGGCAATAATGGTGTTATTAGTGACCGTGACCGGTGTAATTTGGCTGGTGGATCGGCTGTTTTGGGCAAAGCATCGCAGTGCTGATAGCAAAGAGCCGGTGGTCGTCGAGTATGCCCGATCGTTTTTTCCGATCATATTGCTGGTGCTGGTCATTCGTTCATTTATTGCTGAGCCATTTCGTATCCCCTCAGCGTCTATGTTACCGACCTTGCATATAGGCGATTTCATTCTGGTCAATAAATTTTCCTATGGCATCCGGCTACCGGTCATCAATAGCAAAATCCTCGATACAGGCGCGCCTGAGCGGGGCGATGTTGCTGTTTTTCGTTATCCACAACAGCCGGAAATTGACTACATTAAGCGAATCGTAGGTCTGCCCGGTGACAGAATTGGCTATTTTGACAAAACCTTATATATCAATGGCGAGCCGGTTAAGCAGGAAGCCATTGATGAAAGCACTCTTAACAGTACACAAATCAGTGCCAGCAGTGAGCTGTTTTACGAATATCTTGATGGCGACAAACACACGATTGCCATAGAAACCAATCGGCCCGGTGCGGAAGGCGAACTGGTCGTGCCAGAAGGGCATTATTTTGTTATGGGTGATAATCGCGATAACAGTAATGACAGCCGCGTCTGGGGACCGGTACCGGAAAGCCATTTAGTCGGCAAAGCGTTTATGATATGGATGAGTTGGGATTGGCAGGCCGGTGGCATTGTCTGGTCGCGCCTTGGGCAGGGTATTGACTGAGGAAAAGCAAATGAAAAAACAGCAAGGTATGACCTTAATCGGCTGGGTGTTTGTGCTGGCCATCATTGGTTTTTTTGCAACGTTGACTATGCGGCTGTTGCCGATGTATCAGGAATACTATGGCGTTTTGCAGATCATGGATTCGATGGAAACGGAAATCAAAAATAATCAATTAACTAAACAACAAGTCATGACTTTGCTGAGCAGACGTTTTGATACCGGTTATATTTTTAGTGTTAAACCGGAAAATATTGAGTTAGGCCGCGGAAAAAGTGGCGCCTATGTCACCCGTATTAAAATTGATTATGAAGTGCGTAAACCGTTTATCGCGCAGATTGATTTGATTGGTCATTTTGTTAAAGAAATTGATGTCGAACCCCAGTCACGGGAGATACGATGATCAGCAGCAAGCAACAGCAGCTGTGTCAAAAACTGCAGGTTAAATTTCAGGATCCGGCATTATTACAACAGGCTTTAACCCATCGCAGTGCCGATCCGAAAAACAATGAACGTCTGGAATTTTTAGGGGATGCCATTCTCAGTCTGGTGATTGCCGAAGCGCTGTTTATGCGTTTCCCACAGGTTAAGGAAGGTAAATTGAGTCGTTTACGTGCTTCGTTGGTTCGTGGTGAAACACTGGCAGAATTGGGCCGGGAGCTGAATCTTGGTGAAGTACTGGTGTTGGGCCCCGGTGAGTTGAAAAGTGGCGGTTTCCGCCGTGAATCGATTTTAGCCGATGCCGTCGAAGCGATATTTGGCGCCGTTTATCTGGATTGCGGTTATCAGGCTGCCAGAGAGCTGATTATGCATCTTTACGACGAACGGCTGCTCAGCATTGATGTCAGCGAAGCGGTTAAAGATCCCAAAACCCGTTTGCAAGAATTATTACAAAGCCGGAAGTTACCGTTGCCAATATATATCGTAAAAGAACTTAAATCTGACCAGCAACAGCCGGTATTTGAAGCCTCTTGTCAGGTTTCTTTGCTCGATAAACTGGTCATTGCACAAGGCACTAGTCACCGTAAAGCCGAAAAACGTGCGGCAGAACGTGCGCTGACTTTGATAGAAGGCAGTTTATGAGCGACACCCCATTTCGTAGCGGCTACATTGCCGTTATCGGCCGGCCAAATGTCGGTAAATCAACATTAATTAACCGTATTCTCGGTCAGAAATTGTGTATTACTTCCCGGCGGCCACAAACCACACGCCACCGAATTCTTGGCATTAAAACCACCGATGACGCGCAATTGATTTATGTCGATACGCCCGGTCTGCACAGCGATGGTAAAAAGGCGATGAACCGCTATTTGAACCGGACCGCTGCGGCGTCGATTGAAGATGTTGATGTGATCGCTTTTGTTGTTGATGGCCAAAGCTGGACAGAAGAAGATCAGCGTGTGTTAAACCGCATTGAAAAAGATGCCAGAGCACCGGTGGTGCTGGTGTTAAACAAGATTGACAAGCTGGCAGACAAAGCCACATTACTGCCAAAAATTGAGCAATTGGCTGCCCAGTACAAATTTGCCGATGTGGTGCCGATTTCTGCCCGTAAAGGCATCAATATCGAAACACTTGAAGCCACGTTATCGGCTTTATTACCGGCTGGTGAGCTAATTTATGATGCTGAGCAGCTGACCGATCGTAGTTCACGGTTTTTGGCGGCGGAAATGGTTCGTGAAAAACTATTTCGTCACCTGGGCCAGGAATTACCGTATTCATTGACCGTTGAAATCGAACAATTCCTTGAAGAAGGCAATTTGTATCGTATCAGCGCCGTTATTTATGTCGAACGCAGTGGGCAGAAATCTATTGTCATCGGTAAAAAAGGCGAATTGCTTAAGCAGGTCGGCCAGGACGCCCGCGAAGAGATGGAGAAACTGTTTGGTTGCAAAGTCTTTTTACAATTATGGGTCAAAGTTCGCGAGGGTTGGTCTGACAATGAGCGCGTATTGCGTAACTTGGGCTACAACGACGACTTGTAACCGCCGCTGATGGCATTAACTCAGGCCTATGTACTGCATCAAAGACCGTATCGGGAAACCAGCTTGTTGCTGGATGTTTTTACCGAGCAAGCGGGCCGCCTGAGTTTAGTTGCTCGCGGCGTGCGTCAGCAAAAACGCCGGCAAAATAATCCCTTTCAGTTATTTCAACCGCTTTGGCTTAGTTGGTTTGGCCGCGGCGAACTGGCTACGCTGGCGCAGGTCGAAACCACGCAGCCCGCATTTATGTTGCGCGGTGCTTCTGCTTTATGTGGTTTATACGTTAATGAATTACTGGTTAGATTGTTAGGCAGCCAACATCCTGAGCCAGCGGTATTTGCGCTTTACCAGCAAACGTTAGCGCGATTATCCGATGGCGGAGAGATTGAGGTCAGTTTACGTTTGTTTGAACAGCAATTATTGGATGCGTTGGGCTATGGCCTGGATTTGCAACATGATGCTTATGGCGCTGCCATTGATGTCGCGGTTTATTACCGGTATCAACCGGATCAGGGACTTATCCCGGTTATCGGGCAGGTGACTGGCAATCTGATTCAGGGACGGAGCTTGCAGCAATTACAACAGGCGCAGGATTTTGATGCGCAGGCCCTGGCAGAAATCAAACAGCTAATGCGGACAGTGTTAAATTATTATTTAGACGGCAAACCGCTGAAAAGCCGGGCATTGTTTGCTGAAATGCAGCGATATGCCACACCAGCCAAAAAACCATGAGGAGTGATATGAGTATTTTTTTGGGTGTTAATATCGATCATGTCGCCACATTACGTCAGGCGCGTGGCACCCGATATCCTGATCCGGTACAGGCGGCGATTGAAGCAGAGCAAGCAGGCGCCGACAGTATAACCGTGCATTTACGTGAAGATCGCCGTCATATCCAGGATCGTGATGTCGCGTTGTTATCCGATATTCTGCAAACCAAAATGAATCTGGAAATGGCAGTGACTGAAGAAATGCTCGCTATCGCTGAGCATTACCGGCCGGCAGATTGTTGTCTGGTACCGGAACGCCGTGAAGAACTAACAACTGAAGGCGGTCTTGATGTTGTCGGTCAGCAGTCCAAAATGCATGATGCTTGTCAGCGTCTGGCCGAAGCGGGTATTACCGTCTCGTTATTTATTGATCCGGATAAAAAACAAATTGATGCTGCGCTGGCTTGCGGCGCACCTGTCGTCGAATTACATACCGGTGCTTATGCCGAAGCGACCAGTCAGGCCGTGGCGATGCAAGAGCTGAAAATCATCCGTCAGGCTGCTGAGTATGCTCATAAACAGGGTTTGCAGGTGAATGCCGGCCATGGCCTTAACTATCATAATGTGCAGCCGATAGCGGCCATTAAAGAGCTTGTTGAATTGAATATTGGTCACGCCATTATTGGCCGTTCGGTTTTTACCGGTTTTCAGGCGGCCGTCCGCGAAATGAAACAATTGATGCTGGAAGCGCGCCGCCAATGATCAGTGGTATTGGTACCGATTTGGTTTTTATCCCACGCATTCAGCAAATGCTCGATAAGTTTGGTGATAAAGCCGCACAGAAGATTTTAACCAAACAAGAGTTTACGGATTTTAAAAAAGCCAGCCGGCCAACAGCCTTTTTAGCCAAACGTTTTGCCGCCAAAGAAGCCACTGCCAAGGCTTTTGGCTGCGGTTTCAGGGCTGGACTCAGTTTAAAACACATCAGTGTGGTGAATGATGTGCTGGGTAAACCCCAGCTGAATTTCTCAGAGAAAGCCACTGAACTGGCTACACAAAAAGCGATTGCTGCCAGTCATTTAAGTCTCAGTGATGATGGCGATTATGCCAGTGCCTACGTGGTTTTAACGGAGCGGTGAATATGCCCGATTACCCAACCATTGAATCGACAATAGGCAATACGCCGTTGGTACGATTGCAACGCCTGCCGGGACAGACCAGCAACATTATTCTCGGCAAACTGGAAGGAAATAATCCGGCAGGTTCAGTTAAGGATCGGCCGGTGCTCAGTATGATCCGCCATGCGCAGGCGCGGGGAGATATTCAGCCGGGTGATACCCTGATTGAAGCGACCAGCGGTAATACCGGTATCGCGCTGGCCATGGTGGCGGCGATTCTTGGCTATAAAATGATTCTGATTATGCCGGCGAATATGTCCTCAGAACGCAGGGCTTCAATGCGTGCCTATGGCGCTGAAATCATTTTGGTCGAAGGCATGGAAGTGGCCCGGGATCTGGCTTTGGAAATGCAGGCGGATGGCAAAGGCAAAGTGCTGAACCAATTCGGTAATTTTGATAATCCGTTAGCGCATTATGAAAGCACCGGACCGGAAGTCTGGCGTGATACGCATGGAAAAGTCACCCACTTTGTTAGTGCAATGGGCACGACCGGCACGATTATGGGCGTGTCGCGGTATTTAAAAGAACAAAATCCAGACATTCAGATCGTCGGCGTGCAGCCGACTGAAGGTTCCAGTATTCCCGGTATTCGCCGCTGGCCGCCAGCTTATTTGCCGGCGATTTTTGAGCCGCAGCGTGTCGATGTAACGATAGATATTGATCAACAACTGGCCGAAGACACCATGCGCCGTTTAGCGTCTGAAGAAGGCATATTTGCAGGTGTATCATCCGGCGGTAGTGTTGCCGCGGCGCTGCGTTTATCGGAATCAGTCAGTAATGCCGTCATTGTCTGCATTATTTGTGATCGGGGCGACCGTTATTTATCGACAGGTTTGTTTCCCGCAGAATAATGCTTGTCAGAAACAGCCAAGTTATTTTCGCTACGCTGTTTCTACTGCTCGCGAGTTTTTCAGTGGCAGCCATTGAGTCAGCCCGATTGCAAATCGGCAGCCTGTACGCAGGCAATATCGATTTAAGCCAGCTCGATGTCACTTTTTCTCTTGATGAAAATGGCCTGGCAATGCAAGCAACAGCCAAGGAGTTTACGCTGGCTGATCATGTGCTGAGCGATGTCAGTTTAAATTGTCAGCGCTTTAAGATCGCGGCAAAGTTCTGGCAATGTCAGCAGGGTCAATTAGAGTTCACACATGCTTTGCTTGGTCAGCAGCACGTTGCGCTGTCATTTACCGCCAACACATTAACCAAAGAGTATCAGCTTGAAATAGCGCAGCTCGGGCTCGTCAATGGGCAACTGCAACTGAGCTTGCAACTCAATGATAAACAATGGCAGAGCACGCTCAATGTCGAGCAATTGGATGCATCATCACTGCTGACATTACTGACAGAAATTTTACCAAACCGTGATTTAACGATGATAAGTCGCTGGCAGCCCAAGGGGACGGTTTCCGGTACTGCTGATTTAACAGGTAATAGATCGCAAGTGATTAATGCTGATATCACATTACGCAGCCCCGATTTCAGTTTCAGTGATGATACCGGCAATCACGTCGGCGAAAACTTGGATCTGATGCTGGATTTAACGGCGCAACACCAACAAGAATGGCAATTCCAGTCGGATCTGACTTTAAATAATGGTCAGAGCTATTGGGCGCCAGTATTTCTGGACTTTCAGCAGACCCCATTAGATCTGTCATTAAAAGGCGTGATACAGCCAGCCAATCAACGTTGGCAATTACGCGAAATTAAGCTTGAACATCAAGGTGTGTTATCAGCTAACGGTAATTTGTTGTTCCAGCATAATCAGCTTCAACAACTTGAGATGACACTAAAGCCCAGCCCATTCTCAGCAATTTATAAGTGGTGGTTACAGCCATTTACACCCGGTACGGCGGCGGCTGACTTAACCACCGATGGCCAGATTGGCGGTCAACTTGAGTGGCAGGAAAATCAGTTACAGTTTCAGGCAGATTTACAGCAACTGAGTCTGAACGATAATGACGGACGCTTTGCAATCAATGGGCTTGATGGCCGGTTTGCGTGGACCACCGGACCGGTTACTGTGTCGGTCAATTTAAGCTGGCAGCAAATCATGATCGGTGCTTTGCCAATTGATGCCAGTAGCTTGCAGGCCGAGGTTGCCAATAATCAACTGACATTAACTGAGTCGCTGGAATTACCGTTGCTTGATAGTAGTTTGCAAATAAGCGATTTTAACTATCAACATGCCGATACGGGCAGTAGTTGGCAATTTGAGGGCTTGCTTAAACCATTGTCGATGCAGGCCTTGACCAATGCTCTCGGCTGGCCGGAAATGGATGGCAAATTATCGGGCGTGATCCCCAAGGTCAGTTATCAGGATCAACAAATTGATATTGACGGTGCCTTGCTGGTAAAAGTATTTGATGGCACGGCGATTATCAAAGACCTGCAGCTGCAATCACCGTTTGGCAGCTTGCCGCAACTTTACGGCAATATCGATATACAGCAAATTGATCTGGAGTTGCTTACCCGTACGTTTGACTTTGGTAAGATCAGCGGCCGTTTGGATGGCAATATTTCGGAGTTACGCTTATCGAACTGGCAACCGGTGCAATTTGATGCTCACTTTGCTACCGCTGCTAATAATCCCGGCAAACGCCGTATCAGTCAGCGTGCAGTCGATAATTTATCGCAAATCGGCGGCGGTGCCAGTGGACTTTTGTCGCGCAGCTTTTTGCGGTTTTTTGAAGATTTCTCATACGACAAGCTGGGTATTCGTTGTCAGTTGAATAATGATGTTTGCCAGATGAGTGGCATCGAGGATGACGAACAAGGGTATTATATTGTCAAAGGCGGGGGATTACCGCCGTGGATAAATGTCAAAGGCTTTAACCGCCGTGTTGACTGGCTGGAGCTTGTGGGTAGGCTTCAGGCAGTCAAAAACAGTGACGGACCGATAATTGAATAAAGGTGATTAATATGCGTTTAGTTTCCAGTTTCACCAGTTTTACGACCATGCTGTTTTTGGCATCTTGCGTCACCATCAATATTTATTTTCCGGAAGCCGCAGCGGAAAAAGCAGCAGATCGGATTATTGAAGATGTCTGGGGTGAAGATGCAGCTAATCCAGCAAAAGAAACACCTGCCAGTGAGCCGCAAAGTCAGCTGAACAAAGATTTGCCTGTCGCAATGCAATTTCTCAACTGGCTGGTTTCACCAGCACAGGCGCAGGCTGATATTAATATCAACTCACCGGCTATTAACGCCTTGCAAGCCAAAATGAAAGCCCGGCATGATCAATTGCAACCGTTTTATCAAAGCGGTGCGATTGGTCTGACACAAGATGGTTTGATAACGCTGCGTGATGCTAAAGCCGTGCCCTTAAAAGATCGCAATCTGGTTAATACGCTGATTGCTGAAGAAAATCAGGATCGCAAAGCACTGTATGCTGAAATTGCCCGCGCTAATGGCCATCCAGAGTGGCAGGCTGATATTCAGGAAACCTTTGCCCGTCGCTGGATCAGTAATGCAGCCAAAGGCTGGTGGTATCAGCAAAACGGTAGCTGGCAGCAAAAATAATTTTAATTCACATAACGGTCCGGTTACGCATAGCGTAGCCGGACTTTTTTTATTGGTAAGGCAGAAAAAATGGCGCGGCGATATCGCAAAAAACAGGTTTCCAAAGAGATTTTTACAGCTGATATTGAGACGCTGGCGCACGATGGTCGGGGGATTGCCCGCATTGAAGGCAAAACAGTATTTATTGATGGTGCCTTAGCTGGTGAGGCCGTTCG
>CAYYRO010000035.1:0-7475 GCA_964474075.1 uncultured Methylophaga sp. | reverse complement strand
GTTAAATATGTCCATAAAAAACAAAAAGTGCTGGTGGGTTTCCGGGAAAAATCGGCGCCGTTTATTGCAGAGTTAAATCAATGTGAAGTGTTGGATCCGCGCGTTGGTTTACGTTTAACGGAACTGGCCGGGCTTATTGAAACATTAGCGGCCAGAGAACGTATCGCCCAGATCGAAGTTGCTATGGATGATAGTCATACTGCGTTGGTATTTCGTAATCTCGATCCCTTGTCAGCGTCAGATATCAGCGCACTAATAGATTATGGCCGGCAGCATGATTTATGGATTTATCAGCAGCCGGGTGGTCCCGATACCGTGAGCCCTTTATGGCCAGAGCAGCCACAACTGGCCTATTCGCCCATGCCGGGCCTGATGCTTGATTTTGCGCCCGGTGATTTCACTCAGGTCAATGCGGGGATCAACCAGAAAATGATCCCCCTGGCGATGCAATTACTGGATTTGCAGCCATCTGATCGGTTGCTGGATTTATTCTGTGGTTTGGGTAATTTTACATTGCCGATTGCGCAGCAAGTAAAAGAAGTGGTGGGTGTGGAAGGGGATGCATCACTGGTTGCCCATGCCCGGCGTAATGCTGAAAAAAATCAGCTGAACAATGCTGTATTTGAGCTGGCTGATTTAACGCAAACCGAACTGGCGGATTATCCGTGGGCAAAAGCTGGCTTTAATAAAATTTTGCTGGATCCACCGCGAAGCGGGGCGTTTGAAGTGATGGGTCAGTTGGCCGCAATGGGCGCCGAGCAAATTGTTTATGTGTCATGTAATCCGGCGACGCTGGCACGTGATGCCGGGGAGCTGGTGCACAAGCACGGTTATCAGTTACAAGCGGCCGGTATTATGGATATGTTTCCGCATACCAGCCATGTGGAATCAATCGCGGTGTTCGATAAACGCTGATGGCGGAGCCGCTAAAACAGTTGATTAATGCCGAGGTAGTGGCATTTTTAGCGACACAATTAAATCAACGGTTCACTCAATTTAATAAAAGCCAGTTTCAGCAACAGGTGCTGGCGGAGCTGGCAGCTCTGTCTCTGACTCAGCGAGTGAGTCTTATTGCCGACAAGATCGCCAGTCAGTTACCTGCAGATTTCAACAAAGTCGCGCCGGATTTGGTAGTGCTGGCCGGAAACTGGCCGGCATCGGAAAACACGGATGGTTGGCAAAATTATATTGCCTGGCCGCTGATCAGTTATGCCGGCCACGCCGGTTTAAAAACGCCCGATCTGGGTTTGACGGTACTGGCAGCGTTGACGCCATTATTCACCGCTGAATTTGCCATCCGGCCTTATCTGGAACAACATTTTGAGTTGACTTACCAGCGCATGCTGCTGTGGACACAAAGTAACGATCCACACCTTCGAAGGTTGGCTTCAGAAGGCCTGCGGCCCAGGTTACCGTGGGGAATACGTTTAAATCATATTCCATTAGAAAAGGCGCTGGCACTGCTTGAGCAGCTCAAAGATGATGACAGTGTCTATGTACAAAAATCGGTGGCCAATCATTTAAACGATCTCAGTAAAGAACATCCGCAGCAGATTTTGGATTTATGTCGGCACTGGCAAGAAAATGCGACACCTGCCAGACAGTGGATCATTCGCCGTGCTTTAAGAACGCTGCAAAAACAAGCTGATCCATCGACGCTGGCGTTATTGGGGTATCAGGCAGACTTACCCTTAAGCACAACTTTCAAGCTTGCTGAGACCGGATGTCGTATTGGCGAGGCAGTAACGCTACAACTAACGATTCAAAATCTGAGCAGTCAGCCACAGCCGCTGTTAATTGATTATGAACTTGGTCTAGTGCGGGCTAATGACAAGTTGTCGTCCAAAGTTTTTTTCTGGCAGCGGATACTGTTGGCAAGTAACCAGAAAATCAGCATAGAAAAACAACAAAAAATGCAGCAACTCAGTACCCGAAAACTTTATCCGGGGGAACATAATATTGTTTTGCGTATTAACGGTCAGTTGCAAGCGAGGCAATCATTTGAGCTCAGGCCATAAACCAGCTCAATGCCACCCAGACCAAGCATAGCAACGATAACACCAGAATCAATTCAAAAAAGTGCGCCATTAACCATTCATTGATTTTGTGCATATATCCTCCGCCGGTTTGTTTATTGGCAGATTGAGTATGCGTGATTGATGAATACGAGCTTTTGATCTGGATCAAGCCAGCTTCATCAAATGGCAGGCATAAAAAAACCGGCAGTGCCGGTTTTTTTATAATGCCAGTAATGATTTTCAGGATTGGATTAGGCCGTATGCCACCAATGCCAACCAGAAAAAAGTGAAAGCCAGAATAATATGCGGGAATTTTTCCATCAGGAATTTATCGAGTTTTTTCAGCATAATGGTCTCGTGTACGATGTATTTATAAATAGAAATATACCAACTTAACGATATTTTTGCCAGAGCTGAGAATTAATCTTATCAGCGTAATATCTGACTATGCAGACGCGTCTTACTGCAATTACCACCGGCCCGTTTTGCTTGCTGACACAGTTTAATAAGATTACTGATAATGTCGAGAATACCGTAACTGCTATCGGTTGTTGGCGAATAAGTGATATGGCCGATACTGACAGTGATTGCTTCGGATGTCATATCACCTTCGATTTGTCTTAAGTTTAATGCATCAACGGCCTGATGCAGCCGTTCTGCCAATTGCCGAGTTTGCTTATACGACATCCCTGAGGTCAAAAACATAATTTTTTTGCGGTTGAAACAAGTAATAAAATCATTTTCACGATTTAAAATACCGTCAATGGCGCCAATAATAATTTTTACGCAGCCACTTTTGTGACGGATCTCATCAAATTGATCTACATCAATCAGAAATAGTGAAATTGACGCTTCATTATCGATGGCAGATTGCCACTGTGATGCGACCTGCTCAAGGAAACCAGCCTGGCTGATCAGCGCCGAGTTGGCTTGTTCAGTTTTATTGACCATTAAAGCGCCAGATAATTATCAGAAAATTAGCGACGGCTTAGCGCCCAAGATAATGATTTTGATAGTAATAGTTTGTGGCTTCAACAAAGCCACCGATGCTACCGCAGTCAAAACGCCCACCTTTGAATTTCAACGCTAAAACAGGCTTCTCCAGTGCCATCGCTTTCAATGCATCGGTGATTTGGACTTCACCGTTAGCACCGGGCGCAGTGGCACGAATATAGTCAAATATATCATTGGTAAACACATAGCGACCAATAATGGCCAGGTTACTCGGTGCTTCTTCTGGTTTAGGTTTTTCGACCATATCGGTAATGCGGAATACGCCCGGCTCAACTTCATCACCGGCTATGACACCGTAACTGCCAGTGTTTTCCGGTGGGACTTCTTCAATAGCAATAACGGTGCACCGGTGCCTTTGATACAGCTCCACCAGTTGACTAAGTGCCCGATCGGAACCATCTGCCGGTGTGGCGCATAAATCATCGGCCAGAATAACGGCAAAATCTTCAGGGCCTATCATTGGTTCGCCACTGAGAATGGCATGACCTAGCCCGAGCATTTCCCGCTGGCGGATAAACATAAAATCGCAGTTATCCATAACATGACGAATATCATCAAGATGTTTTTCTTTACTGGTGCCTTTGATCTGATGTTCCAACTCGTAGCTGGTGTCAAAGTGATCAGCAATCGCCCGTTTACCGCGACCGGTGATAAAGCCCATCGTATCGAGACCCGCTTCCATGGCTTCTTCGACGCCATACTGAATCAGCGGTTTGTTAACGATTGGCAGCATTTCTTTGGGCATTGCCTTGGTCGCAGGTAAAAAGCGTGTGCCATAGCCGGCTACTGGAAATAGGCATTTACGAATACGTTGCTTGTCAGTCATTTGTTTCAGATCCTTAATTTGTCGCGAGAGCATAGCGTTCAATGGTTAAACTACCATGACAGCCGGTTTACGTCTGTTCGGTATTACTCATCCAAAGCATTTGATAGGGGGCCAATTGTAATTTTTCAGGCCAGTCTACCAATAGCTTGCCACTGATCAAATCTCGCCAGCTATCAGTGACCACCAGATTTAAATCACCTATATATAAAGTTTGGTTGCTATCGGTAATATTAAAGATACAAAAAATACTTTGCCGGCGATTCTGACTTTGTCGCCAAAAACCAAATAATGCCGGTCCCAGTTGTAATGTGTACTGTGTGGCATTGGGATGAAATGCTGCTTGTTGCCGGCGTAATTGAATCAGCATTGTCAGTTGCCGGTAAACCTGAGCATGCTGTGATTCTGAATGTGCTAATTGCTTACGGATATCGTTATCTTGCCATTGATGGCGATTAATCGCGCGCGGATAACCCAGCGTTTTCACACGCTGATAATCATTGCCAGTCGCCAATAAACTATGCAGATAAATACCGGGAATGCCTTCCAGCGCCAGCATGATCCCATGTGCACATAAAAATCGCGGGATCTGCCATTTATCAGGGCCTTTAATGGTGCCTTGCATGGCATCAAACAGGGCAATATTAATCTCGTAAGGCTTTTTTATACCATTGTCTGCAGCGCGCCAGGAAATCTCACCGCCAAACCCTTGCATGGTATTAATCAACGTGGTGATTTCCTGATCACTGAGCAAGCCTTCAGCTGGCCGTAGGCCAATCCCATCATGTGAGGCAATAAAATTAAAATAAGCGGTGCCTTGTTGAGCCGGCGGCATACTCATCAGCCATTGTCGTAAATAACTGCTATCACCAGTCATTAAGGTGTTCAGCAATAAAGGCGGCAGAGAAAAATTATAAATCCAGTGTGCTTCATTGCCATTGCCAAAATAGCTTAGATTTTCCCGGTTGGGGATATTGGTTTCTGTGATGATAATGGCATCCGGCTGAGCATTTTCTATCAGTAAGCGCAGCAACCGGACAATTTCATGGGTCTGTGGCAAATTCAGGCATGGTGTACCGGGTTGTTTCCAGACAAACGCTACTGCATCGAGCCGGAATAAACGCACGCCCTGATCTAAATAAAACCGGATGATACGGATAATGCTTTTTAGTACTTCTGTGTTGCGAAAATCCAGATCGGCCTGACTATGGCCAAAAGTACACCAGACATTTTTTGAGCCATTCTGGGTGTCAGTTGCTCTTAACAACGGGCTGGTGCGTGGCCGCACCACATGCTGCAAATCATTACTGGTGTCAGCCGTGTAAAAATAATCATGGCCTTCGCCGTGGCCTTGGATAAAGTTTTTGAACCACTGACTTTCTGTTGAGGCATGGTTGATCACCAAATCTGCCATCAACTTACAATCATTTGCAATCGATTTGATATCGAGCCAGTCACCCAGCGCTGGATCGACAGCCAAGAAATCCTTAACGGCAAAGCCATCATCACTGCAATAAGGGAAAAACGGCAATATATGCAAAATATTACTATACGGCTGCAGAAAATCTCGGGCAAAACGCTGTAGCGTTTGCAGGGGCCATTCATCTTTTTTAACAATACTGTTGCCGTAACTTATGATGGCAATATCATCAGCCTGCCATTTATTTTGCTGCGCTGGTTGCAGCGGTTGATCAGCTCTTAAGTTCATCAGTTCGAGCAATTCGACAGCTAGTCGCTGGCGACTGTCAGCATCATATAAATCAGCATAAATAACATCCAAGTGATGTTGCAGATTGTGTTGCAGCGGCAGCATCTGTTTGGCGGTATTCATTGAGCAGTTCCGGCAAATTCCTGATGGTCTGCTTCCACAGCTTCATAAAGCCGTTGAAAAATATCCGGCAGCGCGCTTTGCACCCGGTTCCAGCTGGGTATAAATGGCGTTTCCATCGGATTTTCCAGAAATACCTGACCGGCGGCCATAATATTACGGGCAAACATCTCCACCGACGCTTCTTCCTGGTGAATATCAAAATCCAGACCATTCATCAGTGCATCATTGCGGTAGGTTTCAACAAAATCGAGTGCGATTCGATAATACGTCGCTTTGATACTGCGAAAATGCTCTGGGCTAAATACCGTGCCTTTGGTAGCCAGTTTACGAAACAGCGCTTTGGCAATATCAATAGACATTTTCGACAAGCCACCTTGTTGATCATGGGCGGATAAGTCCTGATGTTTATGATCGTAAATATCGGCAATATCGACCTGACATAATCGGTTATTGGCATAATTACGATGCATTTCTGACAAGACACCAATTTCCAGGCCCCAGTCGCTGGGGATGCGAATATCATTCAACACATCACGCCGGAATGAAAATTCGCCGGCCAGCGAATAACGAAAGCTATCCATATAATCAAGATAATCACTGGGTCCCATTACCGCTTTCAGGGCGCGCAACAAAGGGGTAATTAATAAACGATTAACCCTGCCATTGAGACGGCCACCGGCTACACGGGCATAAAACCCCTTACAAAATTCATAATTAAATAATGGATTCGCTACCGGATAAATAAGTCTCGCCAACATTTCGGTCGAGTAAGTGACGATATCGCAATCATGTAATGCCACCGATTCGGCCCGTCCCGAAGCCAGAATATAGCCCATGCAATACCAGACATTGCGGCCTTTGCCGGGCTGTTGCGGTGCGAGACCAAGATCCTGTAATTCAGCATCAATTGCCCTTAGCCTTGGACCATCCTGCCACAGCACCCGATGATGTTGAGGTAATGCCCCAAAAAAATGCAGTGCTTTGCCATATTGCGAAGCATCAGCCCTATCCAGACCAATAACAATTTCCGATAAATAGGGCACGGTTTTTAATTGCTGGACAATGTCGGGTAAAGCCGCGCCTTCCAATTCGGAATACAGAGAGGGGAGTAATAATCCCATTGGTCTTTGCTGGCTAAAGCCCAGCAGATCCTGCTCCAAATCTGCCAGATGCCGTTGAGTCAGATTGTGCAAAGTGGTGATAATGCCGTTTTGGTGGAAATCAGCCATGTGCATGCTCCTGTGATTGCAGAGTGCCAAATTGCTGTTTGTGATTGAGGATTTCTTGTACACCTGCCGCCCAGCCACGAGGTCCGGTATGTGGCGCGACAAAAACACCCGAGCGTTCAGTCAATTGCGGTAAACCATGTACCGGTGAAGGGATAAGTAAAGCCAAATCCGCTTGTTGCAGCATAGCAATATCATTGTCACTGTCACCGATAGCCAGCGTATGCCAGTTTTTTTGTGGATAAAAATGCTGATATTGCTGCAGTAGCCAATGTAATGCCTGACCTTTATCACAAGCACCGGAAACATGTAGAAACCGACCTCCTTGTAAAACCTGGGCGCCGGCTTTTTGCAGTGCTTCGATAAATGATTTTTGTTTAGCCGGGCTGCCATGCCAGGCAATAGCTTCACCATATTCACGATGCGCAGCCCGGGCCGCGGCATGCACATCGAGTCCGGTCATAGCCATAATGCCGTCAATACCAGCATCGGCAAAACTGGTGAAATCGCTACCAAACTGAGGTTTTAAGGTGCTTATAATATCCAGCCAGTGTTGGCGAGGC
>CAYYRO010000034.1:0-20548 GCA_964474075.1 uncultured Methylophaga sp. | reverse complement strand
GATAATGTGAATCTGGATTTGATGTTTGGTCTGCCCGGCCAGACTGAAGCTGAAGCTATCGCCGATGTGACCACGGCCATTGCTTTGTCACCACAGCATATTTCCTACTACCAACTGACCATTGAGCCTAATACGCTTTTTTATCAGCAACCACCGGCATTGCCAGATGATGATCCGATCATTGACTGGCAGGAAGCCAATCAAGCGCGGTTAGCTGAGGCCGGCTACCAGCAATATGAAGTATCGGCTTACGCTAGAGCCGGCAAACAATGCCGACATAACGTCAACTACTGGCAGTTTGGTGATTACCTGGGCATTGGTGCCGGGGCCCATGGCAAAATTTCTGATGCCGCCCAACAGTCGATTGTACGGCGGGTGAAACAAAAACAGCCCCAGGCTTTTCTTGATACAGCGCATAGCGAAAAGGTTTTGCTTAAGCAGGAACAACTGCATATTCGCGATATCGGCTTTGAGTTTATGCTCAATGCCCTGCGTTTAACTGATGGATTTCCAACGCCTTTATTTATGCAACATACCGGCGTGCCCCTGAAGCATTTTGATAAAGCCTTGCAACAAGCTGAAGCCATGGATTTACTGAATTACGATATTCACCGCATTCGCCCGACCGATAAGGGCAAGCGCTATCTCAACACACTGATTGAGCTATTTTTACCGGAATAGTATGCTTAATCTATTCACTGAAACGGAGTTTGTGTCATGTTTAAATCCCGCTTAATCGCCAGCAGCGTCTTACTGTTTGCTGTTGCTTTACCGGCACAGGCCGATGTTTTGTCTATCGCTGAACCGACGTATCGCACGCCCAATAGTGCTGAAGGTGTATTAAGACCCTCGCGTGGCATGAGCATGGATCAGGTGGAAGCAAAATTTGGTTCGGCAATCGAAAAACGTGCCGCTATTGGTGAGCCACCAATTACTCGCTGGCGGTATCCGCAATTTGATGTATTTTTTGAGCACAATCTGGTGATTCACTCAGTGGTGTTGCGCCAGCAGTAGCTATATCGAAGGGGTAATCACTTCGCCGAGAAATTTACGACGCGCCCAGTTTGGCAATGTGCCGACCCGGGCGTGATGCAATGAATCGGATTCAATCACAATCAAGGTCAGTGTCGACAAAAGAATTGGCAAGAATCCCAGCCCGCCGATAAAGGCAAACACGGCTTCTTTCATCATGCCCATATAGCTATAGCCCAACCAGCCGAGCACGGAAATAATCACGACCAGTAATAAAACACTGGCAAATAACTTGCTCCAGCGTCGGGCAATTTGCCAATGAATATAGATAAATTCACTGTCTTCACGCTTAACCCGTCCAGCACGCCAGAAGGTATAGGCAAGAAAACAAAATGAAAAGATCGGCACCAGCACTATAAAGCCAAAAAAGCTTCCACCGGTGGCGGCGATCGCTGTAAACAGCAAAATATGATTGACAATCAAATTGGTCAGAAAAATATCGTGCGGCGTGCGCGCCGCACTTCTTTCTGCTTCATTGGGTGCCAACATCGACATTAACTCCGCAGATTACTCAAAATTGCATCACGGACTGATTCCATATCAGCATTAACGGTCAGTACCGGTGAGCTGCTTTGTTTGATAGCGATATCCGGATCTTTCAAACCATGGCCGGTCAGGGTGCAAACCACAGTACTGCCTTCTGGAATTTTACCGTTGTTGATATCGCGTAATGCACCGGCCAGTGAGGCCGCTGAAGCGGGTTCACAGAACACACCTTCCATTTCAGCCAACAGTTTTTGTGCGGCGAGAATTTCTTCATCGCTGCATTCATCAAACCAGCCGCCGGATTCTTCTTTAACTTTCCAGGCCATATCCCAGCTTTGCGGATGACCGATACGAATCGCCGTGGCCACGGTTTCCGGATCATCAACCATTTGGCCGCGCATGAACGGCGCACTGCCAGTGGCTTGATAACCAATCATTTTTGGCCGGTTACCAACGATAGCGCCACCGGCATATTTGCACTGACCATTACAGTAAGCACACGCTTCAGTGACATGATCACCGCTACCTGAAGAATACTCACAGTAACCAATCCAATGCGCAGTGATATTACCGGCATTACCCACTGGCAGGCAGTGATAATCAGGGGCGCGACCGAGTTCTTCGACAATCTCAAAGGCGGCTGTTTTCTGACCTTGCAGTCGGTAAGGATTAATCGAGTTAACAATCGTCACAGGTGCATGATCAGCAACTTCTTTAACGAGGCGCATGCCCTCGTCAAAATTGCCTTTGATCTGAATAACGACTGCATTATGCATCATCGCCTGGGCCAATTTACCCTGGGCAATTTTGCCATCCGGAATAATCACAAATGCAGTGATACCGGCGCGCGCTGCATAGGCAGCAGCGGCAGCTGAGGTATTACCAGTAGAAGCACAGATAATCGCTTTGCTGCCTTCTTCAACGGCTTTGGTGACCGCCATGGTCATACCGCGATCTTTAAAAGAACCAGTTGGATTCAGACCTTCATATTTCACGTAGATATCGACATTTTTGCCGATTTTTTTTGGAATATTGTTCAGTTTGATCAGCGGTGTATTGCCTTCACCAAGACTAATCAGACGGGTGTCATCGTTCACCGGCAGGCGATCACGGTAACGGTCTATCAGGCCGGTGTAACGGGGGCGAAATGACATAATTGTTCCTCTTTAAACTTTAATGGGCGCTTATCAGCCCAGCGATTCCATGCGAATCCGCATGATCGCGACTTTGACGGTATCCAATGCCTCAATTTGGGCAATGGCTTCGTCCATATTCTTTTCAGCAACCGGTTGCGTCAACATAATGATCGGCACCAGCCCTTCATCATCTTCCGGTTGTTTTTGCAAAATAGCTTCGATATTGATCCCCTGCTCGCTGAAAATACGAGTGATATTAGCCAGTACGCCCGGCTTATCTTCAGTCTGTATACGCAGGTAATACGAGGTCACCACATCTGACATCGGCAAAATCGGCGTGTCTTTAATGGCATCTGGCTGGAAGGCCAAATGCGGCACGCGATTTTCGGGATCAGAGGTCAGGGCCCGGACAATATCCACAATATCAGCAACGATAGCAGAAGCAGTCGGCTCAGAACCAGCACCGGCACCGTAATACAACGTTGGGCCAACGGCATCGCCTTTAACGACAACAGCGTTCATTACGCCATTTACATTGGCAATCAACCGACGCTGCGGAATTAAGGTGGGATGCACTCGTAATTCAACGCCTTGCTCAGTTCGCTTGGCAATACCTAAATGCTTAATGCGATAACCAAGCTCTGAGGCATATTGCACATCTTCCTGAGAAATCTTGCTAATGCCTTCGGTATAGCACTTATAAAATTGCAGCGGAATACCAAAAGCGATTGACGCCATGATAGTCAGTTTATGGGCAGCATCGATACCTTCAACGTCAAACGTTGGATCGGCTTCGGCATAACCCAGCGCCTGCGCTTCGGCCAGTACATCAGCAAAATTACGGCCTTTTTCACGCATCTCGGTGAGGATAAAGTTACCGGTGCCGTTAATGATACCGGCCAGCCATTCAATACGATTACCGGCTAAACCTTCACGCATTGCCTTAATAATCGGAATACCGCCGGCAACCGCCGCTTCAAATGCAATGGTGACGCCGTTTTCCTGGGCTTTGGCAAATAATTCATTGCCATGCATCGCAATCAACGCTTTGTTGGCAGTGACCACATGTTTGCCGTTTTCGATGGCTTGCATCACCAAATCACGGGCAACACCGGTACCGCCAATCAACTCAACGATAATCTGGATTTCAGGGTCGTTGACCACTGAAAAAGCATCATCGGTCAGGTTAATGCCACTCAGATCACAGCTGCGATCTCTATCAAGATCTTTATCGGCAGCAGCATAAATATCAATACCACGGCCGGCGCGGCGACTGATTTCACGGGCATTACGTTTCAGTACGCTGACCGTACCACTACCTACCGTACCCAGTCCGAGTATGCCGATTTTTACTGATTGCACAAGCTACCCTTTTTTCATCATGTCACGAATACCGCGAATGGCCTGACGGGTGCGATGTTGATTTTCGATCAATCCAAACCGCACATACTCATCACCATACTCGCCAAAGCCGATGCCCGGTGACACGGCGACCTTGGCTTCCATTAATAATTTTTTACTGAATTCCAGTGAGCCCATGGCACGGAATTGTTCGGGAATTCTCGCCCAGACAAACATCGTCGCTTTGGGTTTTTCTACCGGCCAGCCGATACTATTGAGACCTTCACATAAAACATCGCGGCGTTTACGGTAAGTTTCAGCAATTTCGGCAACACATTCCTGCGGACCTTCCAGCGCAGCGATAGCGGCCACCTGAATCGGCGTAAACATGCCGTAATCCAGATAAGACTTCATTCTCGCTAAAGCCGCAACCAGTGTTGCATTGCCGGACATAAAGCCAATCCGCCAGCCAGGCATATTGTAAGTTTTGGATAATGTATAAAACTCTACCGCAACCTCTTTGGCGCCCGGCACCTGCAAAATTGACGGCGCTTTATAACCATCAAAACAGATTTCGCCATAGGCCAAATCATGAATCACCCAAATCTGATGCTCACGGGCAAAAGCGACGATGCGCTCAAAGAAATCTAGCTCAACACATTGGGTCGTCGGATTACCGGGGAAATTCAGCACCAGCATTTTTGGTTTTGGCCAGGAGTCTTTGACTGACTTTTCCAGTTCTGCAAAGAAATCCACATCTGGCGTCAGCGGTACATGGCGAATATCGGCGCCGGCGATGACAAAGCCATAAGGATGAATCGGATAAGCCGGATTTGGCACCAGTACGGCATCACCAGGACCAACGGTTGCTAACGCCAGATGCGCCAGACCTTCTTTTGAACCAATGGTGACAATGGTTTCTGAATCGGGGTCTAATTCGACATCAAATTTACGCTGGTACCAATCACAAATCGCTTTACGCAAGCGCGGGATACCGCGAGAAACAGAATAACGATGGGTATCAGGACGTTGCGCCGCTTCGACTAATTTATCAACAATATGCTTAGGTGCCGGCTTATCCGGATTACCCATACCAAAATCGATAATGTCTTCGCCGCGCGCACGCGCTTTAGCCTTCAAATCATTTACAATGTTGAAAACATAAGGCGGCAGCCGTTTGATTCTGGGAAATTCGTCGTTCAACTGAATACCTGCAATAAGCTAAAGCGGTTGGCAAACCAAGCAAAATAACTGAAAATCAGCCACACTTCAAATTCATTTAATACAGCGAATTACTATGAGCCAACAAGACCAATTGTACAACAGCATCCTGGCCGATTTGGACAGCGGCAAACTGTTACTGCCCACCTTACCGGAAGTGGCTTTTAAAGTACGCGAAGTCGTCGATGATCCGAATGCCACAGCGAGCCAATTGGCCGATATTATCGTTACTGACGCTGCATTGTCTGCCCGGCTGCTCAAGGTTGCAAACAGTGTGCTATACCGTGGCCGTGTGCCAGTGGAATCAGTACAAACAGCGGTTTCCCGGTTAGGCCTGCAAATGGTTCGTAATCTGGTGACCAGTCTGGTGATGGAACAAATGTTCAAGCCCTCATCCCGGCTACTGGAAAAACGTATGCGCCAGCTCTGGGAACACAGCACTGAAGTTGCTGCTATCAGTCAGGTGATTGCCAGTAAACAACCTACTATCAAAACGGATGAAGCCATGCTGGCCGGTCTTATCCATAATATTGGTGTGTTGCCGATCTTAATGCGAGCGGAATCGACACCGGGTTTGATTGAAGATGATGCGCGTCTCGACCAACTTATCGATAATTTGTATCCACGAATCGGCGGCGCCATTTTGAAAAACTGGCAATTCCCGCAAAACCTGATTACCGTTGCCGCCGAACATGCCAATCTTAATCGTAATAGTGGTCCCGATGGCCCGGATTTATGTGATGTGGTGCAAGTCGCTAACCTGCAAAGTTACTTCCCTACAGACAAGGCACTGGATCCGCAAAGCCGCCATAAAGTGAAAGCGTTTGAAAAACTGGGCATTGATACCGGTATCAGCGTCGTTGAACTGGACGAAAACAGCGAAGAGTATCAGGAAGCCTTGGCGATGTTTAAAAGCTTCTGAGTGATAAATCAAAAACGGGCCTGAATGGCCCGTTTTATTATCTGTATTGATTACCGTTTAATCAGATTATCAACACTCCAGGCACCACCACCGGCAGTCCATAAATATAAAAATACAAAGCTGTACAATGCCGCCAGTTCACCATTGTTATTCAAAGGCCAGAACCCTTGCGGTGCGTGCACCATAAAATAAGCAACAGCCATTAAACCGGACAATAAAAAAGCCACCGGTCTGGTAAACAGACCTATCAATAACAATGCGCCACCAAACAACTCCAAAACACCGGCAACGCCGCTCAATGACGTAATATCAAACGGGTAACGTTGCTCAGCCGGAAAACCAAGGATCTTTTGTGCACCATGCTGCATAAACAAAAAGGCTGTCACAATCCGCAAAATACTGAGTACCCGTGGTTGCCACGCTGCCAGAAAATTATCCATATTATTTCTCCTTATTAATTTGAAAGCTTTGTTTGATGAGCCGCCCCAGGGCTTTTTGATCTTTCATATCCACCACTGCCAAGAGCTGAGGCGATAGTAACAAGAAACAGCGTGATGCACACCATCAGCCAATCTTCAGCATTTTTGCCCGGCGACTGATAAGCTTGGTCTAAACTTGCAGAGTTAAAGTTTCACAATCACTATCTGATGTCACTGAGCAATTTAAAACTGATGATCTGGCAAACGGTCGCCGTTATCCCACAGGGCAAAGTGGCTACTTATGGTGATATTGCCAAACGCTGCGGTTATCCGGGCCATGCCCGATTTGTAGGTACGACACTGAAAAACCTGCCAGAAGACTCTACGCTGCCCTGGCATCGGGTGGTCAAAGCGAATGGCGAATTGGCTTTTCCAGTGGGCACAGACGCATATATCCGGCAAAAAACACGGCTTGAGGCCGAGGGCGTGCTATTTGCACAACATAAAATTAGTCTGAAAGCATTCCGCTGGCAGTGATAATCAAATTTTTCAGTCGTCCTCCAGCACCGGCGTCGCTTTTTCTGAGGACACAAAAATAACCGCATCAGTCAGCGCCAGCACGTCATGTTCTTCACCTGCTTCGGTAAATAAATAATCATGTTGTGCCAATTCCTGATCGCTAATTTGCACGCTGCCGGAAATCACTAATATTTCTTCATATCCCTCATGTTGATGTCGTGGAAAACACGCCCCGGCGGCCAACTGCACATAGGACGAACGACCACCTTGTTCGTTAATACGCAATAACGCCCGCTCAATCCCCTTATAAGGTGTTGCGGTCCATTCTCGATCAATCGCTCTATGAATTAACATGGTGACTCCTCGCCAATATTGCACATCACTGATTTTGTTCAATTTGCCTGGCGCTTTCTGCTGC
Source organism: uncultured Methylophaga sp. (assembly GCA_964474075.1). Taxonomy (GTDB): domain Bacteria; phylum Pseudomonadota; class Gammaproteobacteria; order Nitrosococcales; family Methylophagaceae; genus Methylophaga. Next base: position 13,054 of record CAYYRO010000034.1, on the reverse strand, counting down.
TGAATCAGTCACAAACTGATTAATTTCAAGGCAAAAGCTTACGATTTAACCGCCCTCTATTCATCAACAACCGTTTGAAAACCGCCATAAATCATCCGCTTGCCATCAAAAGGCATCTCTTCCATCATCATGCCGGTAACACGTGGATCTTTCATAAACTTTTCCATCTCGACATCACGCACCGCTTTTGATGGCCAGCTTATCCATGAAAATACCACTGTTTCGTCCGGCTCACATTTGACCGCTATTGGAAATGACGTCAGCTCCCCCTCGGGTATTTCATCCCCCCAACACTCGACCAGTCGCAAAGCACCATATTCTTTGAAAATTGCTGCGGCCTCGCGGGCATGCTGGATATATTTTTGTTTATTTTGATTGGGTACAGCGAGGACAAAACCATCTACGTATTCCATAGCTTGTTTCTCTCAACTTGATGTTTATTAGACTTAATTGCAATTTGCGCCTTTGCAAAATAGGCGTCAAGTTTTGTAAAAGCTGGTTTTATGTGACGCTTATGCTGTTTTTAAGGAATTAACTCGGTTTAAATCTGCCTATGCCTGTTTATAAGCCCTTTACCTGTAAAAGATGATGTTCAGAAACACACTGCCAATTACCATGAAACGTTTATCCCTAGCTGTTTGGCTGCTGTTGGCGCTGTCAGTCAGTGCCTGCCAAAGTACACCAAAAGTTGCAGCCCGTGATCGGGTAGAAGTGTCACCACCATTAAGCCATGCGCAAGCCAAACGGCAGGATCCGCTACTGGCAAAACTCTATCAGCAACATGACAAATGGCATGGCACGCCGTACCGAATCGGTGGCACTAGTCGCAGTGGCATTGATTGTTCAGGATTTGTTCAAGCGACTTATCGGGATTTATTCGGGATTAATTTGCCGCGCACCACCAGCCAGCAGTTTCGCAGTGGCCCCCATGTCAACCGGACGGATTTACAGCCCGGTGATTTGGTATTTTTCCGCCATGGCCGGCATGTCGGCATTTATCTGGAAAATCAGAAATTCCTGCATGCCTCCACCTCCAGCGGTGTGATGATTTCTGACATCAGAAATCCTTATTGGACCCGACACTACTGGCGCTCGATTAGTGTGTTGCCAGAAAACCGTAACCGGCAACGTTAATCAAAATTCTGCTCCAGTCACCCGTAACGTAAGCCGGGCGGTGCTATTTTTTGCCTGCAACGGTAAAATCACGGCTTTTTTCCGGATGTCGGAATGCCATCATGAAGCTTCTTAAAGAATTGGTTCACCCAGATCTCAGCTCTTGTGAAGGCCGTATTCTACGCCGTCATGCGGCACGCGGAATTGTGCTGCGTGAAGATAAAATTCTGTTGCTATTTACCGAGCGCTACAACGATTTCAGCTTACCGGGTGGCGGGGTTGATGGCGATGAAGATATTCAGGTGGCATTAAAACGTGAACTGGAAGAAGAAACCGGCGCCCGTGATGTGCAGGTGCATTCGTATTTCGGATTTATTGAAGAATATCGCCCTTACTGGAAGCCAGAATACGATTTAATGCATATGACATCGCATTTCTTTGTTTGTGATATCGCGCCGGAACAGGCCGAAGTTCGTATGGAAAGCTATGAGATTGCCAATGGTATGAAACCCATTTGGATTTCAGTAAATGAAGCGATGCATCACAACCTTCAGGTGATGTCCCGCATGGAAAAAACGATGGGCCAATCCATTCAACGGGAAACCTTCATGCTGGAAAAAATCGCTCAGGAACTTGTTTCTCAAGCCGTTTAATACCAATCCAATACGGTTTAAATCGCTATCGTATGCGAAATGTAAGTTTTTCTTTTAAAAAGTACATCAGTTATTACTGTTAACGCCGCTAAGTTTAAAATGAAAAAAATAATATTCTGCTTCCTGAGTCTTTTTGCTGGCGCCAGTCATGCCACCAACGGTATCAATCTCATCGGCTTTGGCGCTGAATCCACTTTAATGGCGGGCGCTGACGTAGCCGTTGCCAGAGATACCAGCGCATTGAACACCAATCCGGCTGGTTTGACACAAATCGACGACAAACATTTTGATGTGTATGGCTCGTTATTGCGGATCACAGATTTGTCACATGAAGATCAATTCGGTAATGACAGACATGCCAGTAATCTGTACACCGGTTTAGGCGGTATGGGCTATGCACAAAAGCTCGCTAATATGCCCTGTACTGCGGGTTTAGGCTTATTTGCACAAGGTGGCTCAGGCGGTGTATTCGAAGATATGCGAACTGTGTTTGGCAGCGAGGATGAATATTCCGGTTTATTTGCCGTTGCCAAACTGACGGGCGGTTTAGGCTGTAAGGTCACTGACAAACTATCTGTTGGCGGCAGTTTTGGCCTCGTCTATGCACAGGCTGAACAAAAGATTTTTCCTGACACCTCAGTCCCTGGTTTCGCCGGTATTGAACTTGAAGATGCAACCAGTTTACGCACCAGCTTTAAACTCGGCCTGCAATATCAGGCAACGCCCAAACTGAAGCTGGCGGCGAGTTACACCGGCAAAACAGAGCTGCCTTTGACGGATGGTGAGTTGAAACTCAACTTGACCAATGATGGCTTAGGCATCGTGAAATATGACGATGTCTCAATAAAAGGCCTGGCATTACCCGAAGAGATTGCTGTCGGCGCCGCCTATCAAATGAATGAAAAACTGCTGCTGTCACTGAAAATAAACTGGATCAACTGGTCTGATGCGATGCAAGAGAACGTATTAAGTGCGACCGATCCCGCTATCGCCGGATTACCGGATATCAGCAGCACTTCGACGATGAACTGGGACAATCAAGTCGTCTATGCCATCGGCATGGCCTACCGGTATAACGATAAATTGACTTGGTATGCCGGCTATAACTATGGCAAAAACCCGATTCCTAAAGAGAGCACCAACCCACTAGTCGCCGGTATCTTTGACCATCACATCACCTTTGGCGGCAGTTATAAGCTTGATAAAGAATGGACGCTGTTCAGCGGTATTGAATACGATTTTCGTAAAAAAGTGGATTACACCAATCCTGAATTACCGTTTGGTAATGACGCCCAGCTAAGAAATGAAGCCATCTGGCTGCATATGATGGTCAGCAGGCAATGGTAATTTAACCAGCATCAGCACTAAGCCATTTGTGGGGCATTGTTACTGCGTTTGTATTGATACATACGTGCATCTGCCAGCACTCTGAGATCGTCAATACTCATCGCTTCTATCATATAAGCTGTGCCATAACTGACGCCGGCTTTTTCAAAGCCATTTTGTCGCAAATGACTGATAGTATCTGAAATCACCTGCTGAATACTTTCAGCTGAAGTCAGGCTATCACTGATAATGGCAAATTCATCACCCCCCATGCGGTACAACACACCAAGCATGCCAAGTTTTGATGACAACGTGCTGCCAAACATTTGCAACATCTCGTCACCTTTCAGATGCCCGTAGGTGTCGTTATATAATTTCAGATTATCCATATCGAGCAGCGTGATCATGCCGTTTTTCTGCAGTTTCTCCAGCGCCAGATCCAAAGCATAACGATTAGGCAGACCGGTCAACCCATCATGATGGGCAATCTGCAAACTATGCTGTACCAGCGCCAGATTATGTTCTTTTTCACGATAAACTTCGGCGAATTGATAGCCTAATACCAAGCCAATCAGCAACACTTCAACGGTCACCGCTAACAACCCTAAATGTTCGATATAGATGGTGTAAACGCCATCCAGATCTTTGCTGGAAATCGCTATCGAGCCGATGATAAAAAAGGCTGCGATCGCCACCAGGTAAAAATAAGCAATCTTATAACCTTCATAAGCCCGTACCAACGCCGCAATCAGGGCATAAAGCATCATCAAACCGACACCATAACGGGCTGATTCGATGATCCAATGGGTATTGATAAGCGCAGCAATCAGTAAAACGCCCAGCATCACCATAAATAATTTTGCCAGCTTATCCAGCCATGGATGAGTTTCCGCGTTTATCTGCAACAAATGTTTGGCAAACAAAATGTAGGCAAAGTTACTTAATAAAATCGGCCCGCCAACCAGGTAAAACCAGCGGATATTCAGCAGATCCGGCGTGACTAACAGCGCCGTGCCGTTGTACAGCACATTCATCAAGATAAAAAAGGTGTACATGATTTCCGTGGTGCGTCTTCTGACCATCGCCAGAATCGCGTAATACACGCCAAGGCTTATCAATACCCCCAGACAGACCAGCGTGATAATACTGCCCCATTTGATAGCCTCACGATAATGCACCAACGTGTCCCAATAAGGCTGCGGCTGAGCAATAAAATATTCAGAGGCTAATTTTGTGGTGAGTTGATATTGGCCCGCGGGCAAGCTGAACTCGCGGCCATGTCGCATAAAAAAAGGATTATCGGCATCTGACTCAATGCCCCCACGCGCCTCGGCAACAATATTGCCTGACGCATCAGAAATCGTGTGATGAAACCGGCCTAAGACGCTGGTATTTTTAAAATCAATGACAATTCGTTTATCAGCATCGATGACATCAAAAACCGATTGAAAAACAAAATGACCACCGGTTAAATGGGGTGCATCAATCGGCTTCACGGGTTGTTCCGGAAAGCGCCAATCCGGGCTGACTTCATACCACTGGCCAGCAAACTCCTGCTGAGCAATACTGGTCGTCGGCAGCAACAATACCGACAGCCATAACAGGCTCAGAAATAAATAATGTGATCTTGCCGCGATAAATTTAAGAAACTGCATCATGCCCCACTTTTGGCAAGCATGAAAAACAACAGTATTTTTATAAGCTCAGGCATTTTGGCGCCACGTTAGAGGTCATTGGTAATTTATCATAATTGCCCAGACGGATGTCACCAGCACCCAGTCCTGTGACTGGTCTTAGCTCAGGTGACTGTCTGCCTGGTCATCAACATGGCTAATCGTATCTGCTTCCGGCGAAAGGCATATTTCAGTTGTTTGCTGCGCCAGGTCTGTGAAGATGTCTCAGCCTTATTGCCCACCGGTCTTTGCAAATCGGCTTTCACACCTCCGGCATCAGTCAGCGTGCCATAGAGATCAAAGGCTATTGTTTTCAAATGGGATTGTTGCTCAGATTTATTAATGCAAAAAAACCAGATGAAGCCGTTACAGAAATAATCCTGTCACTTTTCACTTTTTTTAACTTGTTGATTTGGGGCATAAGGACGAACGAAATACCAGCTTGCCAGGATCAAACACCCAAAGCCGGTATACAACGCCACAAAAACCCATCCCGGCGCCTCCCAGTAAAGCAGCTTTTGTAACCAGTATTGAATAAAAGATCCTGTATAAACCGATGTGCCGGCAGCTTCCCTGAGCGACATTTCCCAAGTGGTTAACGGGCAAATCATGCCCAGCCATGCCTGCCCCACGACAATCCCGATAGCAAGCAAATGAAGGATTCGAAAAAGCCGGTTTCTAACCCAGTGCCAATCAAGAAAATAGCCCGCGAAAATGCATACCAGTCCGAATACTACAAAGCCAACAAACAGCACATGAATGACTAAGATCGCATCGGCTAACAACAGAAACAACGATTCTCTGGACATAGCTTTTTACCTTGCGGTATCCGAGGGCGATGGGTCTCTTTTTATTTCATAATTCGTAATTTTTTAGCCTGCACACCTTTATATCAAACCTTGACCTTATAACCGGTCCTGAATATCCACCAGATAAAGGCCAGAAACGTGATTAAAAACGTGGCAATCATCAACAAACTAAACAGCAAACTGACATCGGCCGTGCCATAAAAACTCCAGCGAAAACCACTGACCAGATACACCACCGGGTTGAATAAAGTCACCTTTTGCCAAAATTCCGGCAACATACTGATTGAATAAAATGTGCCGCCAAGAAATGCCAGCGGCGTCACCACCATCAACGGAATCACCTGTAATTTTTCAAAGCCATCGGCAACCAGACCGAGAATAAAGCCCAAAAGGCTAAAGGTGATACACGTTAACAACAAAAACGCCAGCATCCATAACGGATGCAGAATTGAATAATCGACAAATATCCGGGCGGTCAGCAAAATTAACATCGCCAGAATCATCGATTTAGTCGCTGCCGCGCCGACATAACCAATGACAATTTCAAATGCCGACACCGGTGCTGATAAAACCTCATAAATCGCGCCCGACCACCGCGGCATATAAATTCCAAATGAAGCGTTGGACGTGGTTTCCGTCAATACCATCAGCATGATCAGGCCCGGAATAATAAATGCGCCATAACTGACACCGCCAATATCGGTCATTGCTGAGCCAATTGCTGAGCCAAAGACAATAAAGTACAACGAGGTCGATAACACTGGTGAAGCGATACTTTGCAGAGGCGTCCGCCAGCTGCGGTGTAACTCCGATAAATAAATGGCTTTAATCGCATACCAATTCATCGTGAGTCCTCCACCAGACTGACAAATATTTGTTCGAGCGTACTTTGTTTGGTTTGCACATCGCTGAGCGCAATGCCTGAGCGATGAATCGCCGCTAATACCTCGGTCACATGATTAGTCGGCTGATTGTCGTCATAATCATAGGTCAGCGTTTTGCCATCCTCCCCGATATGCAACACAAAGTCATTCAGCTCTGCGGGCAATTCGGTTACGGACGATTGCAGTTGCAAAATAAGCTGCTTGCGGCCCAGCTTTTTCATTAAATCCCGCTTGTTGTCCACCAGCAGGATCTCGCCCCGATTAATAATGCCAATCCGGTCGGCAATTTCTTCAGCTTCTTCAATGTAATGAGTCGTCAGAATAATCGTCGTACCGCGCTGGCGTAATGTTTCCACCAGCCGCCACATATCACGGCGAAGTTCCACATCGACACCGGCGGTCGGTTCATCGAGAAACAATATTTCCGGTTCATGCGCCAGGGCTTTGGCAATCAACACCCGGCGTTTCATGCCACCGGACAGGAACTGTATTTTGGCGTGGCGCTTATCCCACAACGACAGTGCCTTTAAAATTTCTTCCAGATAGGCATCATCGCGCGGTTTACCAAACAAGCCCCGGCTGAACACCATGGTATTCCAGACAAAAGCAAAGACATCAATCGCCAACTCTTGCGGCACCAGGCCAATTTGATTACGTGCTTGCCGATATTGTTTGACGACATCATAACCGCCGACCAATACCTGACCTTCGCCGACATTGACCAGCCCGCAGATAATGCTGATAAGCGTGGTTTTGCCGGCGCCATTAGGACCTAAAAGTGCAAATATTTCACCACGTTTGATTTGCAGATTGACCTGTTTTAACGCGTGAAATCCGGATGGATAGACCTTACTCAGATCGCGCACATCAATGACGTTATCTTCCAAAACAGGGTTCCTTCACAAAGCGGTTAAAGCATTATCGCAGGCATCTGTGACCATCCGACAGGCTTTATAATTTTTTTGATTATTGAGTGCGATTGAGTGCCGCTTTTAGCGCCTTTAAATAGCGTTCCGGTGCTTCGATATGTGGCAAATGGCCGACATCATCAAATTCCACCAAATGCGCATCGGGAATTCGCTTTGCAGCTGTTTTACCCAACTGGGTGTAATCGCCCATTTTCTGCGCCGTTTCGTCATCGACCAGATTGCGGCCAATCGCCGTGCGATCCCGGGTGCCAATCAATAACGTCGTCGGTACTTTAAGTTGATCAAACTCATAAACCACCGGCTGCGACATCACCATATCGGAAGTTAACGCCATATTCCATGCAAAACGATCACCTTGATCGCCCTGATAACTGTCTGCCAGCAACTGCGCCCAGCGGGCATAATCATCGTTCCACCGGCCATCATAATAACTCTCCTGCTGATATATTTTGATATCACCAAAATTTTTATTTCGCTCGCTATTATAGAGCTTATCAATAGACAGATATGGCACACCCATCGCCCGCCAATCCTCAAGGCCAATTGGGTTCAGCAACAAAAGCTGTCGGACATTATCGGGATATTGCAGGGCAAAACGCGTCGCCAGCATACCGCCCATGGAATGTCCCATCACCGTCACAGTATCGATATCAAGATGTTCCAGTAGCGCTTTGCTATTGGCTGCCAGTTGGGCAAAAGTAAACTGATAATGCTCCGGCAACGTAGATAGCCCGAACCCTACCTGATCCGGCACCACCACCCGATAGCCTTCTGCAACGAGAAAATCGATGGTCTGATGCCAATAAGCGCCGGTAAAATTTTTACCATGCAGCAACATCACCACACCTTTGCTTTTACCTTCTGGCTGCACATCCATGTATTTCATCGCCATCGTTTGTTGCTGGCTGTCGAACGTGAACGCTACAATCGGATGAGGATAATCCCCCTCATCGATCGCCATCGCCGCAGCGCTGAACAAAATAAGCATCAGCACCGGTAATGCAAAAATGCGCATAAAGCTTTTCTCCCAAACGGTTTGGTGAAATGGTATTACGTTACCAGTGAGTTTGGCATGAAGACTCACGAAAAGTTAGCCACCTATTTAGCCTGAAGCGATATTTAGCAAATACTTAAGCGGCATACCAAAGCACAGCGAAGACATGACAAGTGGTGCCGACAATAACAAATAAAGACTTGTCGGTAAGATCAGTTCATTAAGGCATTGATTTTCCTTGCATCGTACCAATCTTAGTTATGTGTCGTTGTTTTTAAGTCCAATATTCAACTTTTCACACTATCTTGCAGAATAACTTGTAGCCTTTGATTTATAGCTAAATAAACCCATATATTCTGTTTTTTTATATAGAAATCAATAAATATATTTTTTATTTATATATGGTTTTTGTTATTTTACGTAGAGCTTAAGCCAATAATATTAGAGATCTCCCGATACCATGAATATCAGGTTGCCAAACGCACCATTAACAGATGAACAATTACAACAGCTGCAAACGCTGCTTCAGGGTATGGAAGGCTGGCAGGTGGATTGGTTATCGGGTTATTTATCGGGCTACCGTGCTGCCCAGAATGGCGAGACTGTTGCTGAGACAGCCCCCGCAGTCTCTGAGCAAACCATCAAATTAACCATTCTCTATGGTTCACAAACCGGCAATACCGAAGCGGTGGCCGGTCAGCTCGCCGAAAAAGCGAAAGCCAGTGGCGTTGATGTCCAACTTCTGGACATGGCTGCCTACAAGCCCAGAGAACTGAAAAATGAACAATTTTTAGCGGTATTAACCTCAACCCATGGTGAGGGCGAACCGCCTGATAATGCGATTGATTTATATGAATTTCTCGATAGCCGCAAAGCGCCGGGATTAAAAGGACTGCAATACAGTGTGCTGTCTCTGGGAGATTCCAGTTACGAGTATTTCTGTCAGACCGGTAAAGACTTTGATGCGCGACTGCAAAAACTCGGTGCCACCGCGCTGATTCCCCGTGTTGACTGTGATGTCGATTACGATGATCTGGCAGACAAATGGATCACGGATTTTGTAGAGACGCTGACCAGTTCGATGCAGGCCAGTATGGCCCCGCCATCCGCCTCAGCAACCATGTCGCAATCGTCATCAGAAATTAAATATGATCGTAAACATCCGTTTTCGGCACCGCTGCTGGAAAATCAGCTATTAAGTGGCCGAGGCTCCAGCAAGCAAGTCCGGCATATTGAAATTTCCCTGGAAGGCTCAGGATTGCATTATCAGCCGGGCGATGCGGTAGGCATCTACCCTCAAAATGATGCGGTGTTAGTCAGTATGTTGATAGACGCGCTGGGCTTTGATGCGGAAACGATGGTGGATCTGGATGAACAGTCTGAGACGTTAACCAATGCCTTAATGCATCATCGGGAAATCACCGTATTGACCCGACCTTTAGTCGAAAAATGGGCGGAACTGGCACAATCCGATGAGCTCAGCAAACTGATTGAGAGCAAAACTGCCATGACCGAATGGATCCGTGGCCGTGATGTCCTCGACCTGGTGGAAAGTTATCCCCTGCCTGATATCGATGCCAATGGCTTTATCAAACTGCTGCGAAAACTACCGCCGCGTTTGTATTCAATTGCCTCCAGTCAGGCTGCTGTCGATGAAGAAGTGCATATTACCGTGGCAACGGTGCGCTATAACGCACATCACCGCGAACGGGCCGGCGTTGCTTCCGGCTGGCTGGCAGATCGCCTGGCAGAAGATGCCACCATTCCGGTATATATCGATACCAATAAAAACTTCAAACTGCCTGCCGATGACGATACGCCGATTATCATGATTGGCCCCGGCACCGGTGTAGCACCCTTCAGAAGTTTTATGCAGGAACGTGAAGAACGCGGTGCCCGAGGGCCAAACTGGCTGTTTTTTGGCGACCAGCATTTTTTAACTGACTTTCTGTATCAGACAGAATGGCTTAGCTGGCGTAAATCGGGTTTGTTAACACACCTGGACGTGGCTTTCTCCCGGGATCAGACCGAAAAAATCTACGTGCAGCACCGCCTCCGGGAAAAATCCATCGAGATCTGGAATTGGCTGCAGGACGGCGCCACTATTTACGTTTGTGGTGACGCTGACAATATGGCCCCGGATGTAAATGAAGCTTTACTCGATATTATTAGTGAGCACGGACAAAAAAGCCGTGACGATGCGACGGAATATCTGCGTCAACTGACGCGTGATAAACGCTACCAACGTGATGTGTACTGATGACTAGCAAATTACCTGAAGCCGAACAATTAAAACTGGATAGCCGTTACCTGCGAGGCACGATTGCCGAAGGGCTGGACGATGCCGTTACCGGTGCGATTAGCGAAGACGATAACAAGCTGACCAAATTCCATGGCAGCTATATGCAGGATCACCGGGATCTGCGTGATGAAAGGCGCCGGCAAAAGCTTGAACCACTCTATTCGTTTATGGTGCGTTTGCGTATTCCTGGTGGTGTGGTCACGCCAAAACAATGGCTGGGCCTCGATGCCATTGCCGATGATTGTGCCAATAGCACTTTGCGAATTACTACCCGGCAGACGTTTCAGTATCACGAAGTCCTGAAAAAAGATCTGCGTACATTGATGCAGCAAGTCAACGCGGTTGAGTTGGATACCAAAGGTGCCTGTGGTGACGTTAACCGCAATGTAGTGACCAATGTTAATCCTCATCAGTCGTCAGTGCATGCCGAAGTTCACCAGATCTCGAAAGCTATCAGCGACCATTTGTGCTGGCAGTCCGGTGCCTATGCCGAAATCTGGCTGGGCGGCCAATCCGTCTATCAACCGGGGAAACCGGAAGAGCCTTTTTATGGTGAACGCTATTTACCGCGAAAATTTAAAATCGCCATCGCCATTCCGCCGGAAAACGATTGTGATGTGCTGGCCAATGATATTGCCTTAATCGCCATTATCGAAAACGATGAATTAATTGGCTTCAACGTTGCCGTAGGTGGTGGTATGGGTATGGCTTATGGCGAAACAGCCACCTTTCCGCGTTTAGCTACCATGGCCGGCTTTGTGCCCAAAACTAAAATCGTCGAAGCCTGTGAGGCAATAGCCGCTATTCAGCGTGATTTCGGCGATCGCAGCAACAGAGCCCACGCCCGTTTTAAATACACCATCGATGATCATGGTATCGACTGGTTTAACGAAAAATTCGCCGAATATCACGGTGCGGCAATGTCCGCTGCCAAACCTTTTGAACTATTACGTAATGGCGATCGGTTTGGCTGGATCCAGGGTGAAGATGGTCAGTGGCACCTGACTTTGTATATATACAGTGGCCGAATTGTAGATAGCGAATCGCTGCAATTACGCACCGCACTGCGGGAAATCGCCAAGGTCCATACCGGTGAGTTTCGCATGACCTGTAATCAGAATCTGATTATTGCCAATATCAGTCCGACACAAAAACCGGTCATTGAAAAACTGGTTGAGCACTATCAGCTCGATATTGGTGAGCGCCGTCCAGCCTTACGATTAAATGCCATGGCCTGTGTTGCGCTGCCGACCTGTGGTCTGGCGATGGCTGAATCCGAGCGTTATCTGCCAGCATTTTTAGCCAAACTGGAACAAATCATGAGTGACGCCGGCTTGCCGGAAGAACTGATTAATATCCGCATGACCGGTTGCCCAAATGGCTGTGCCCGGCCTTATCTGGGCGAAATCGCCTTAACCGGCAAAGCAATTGGACGCTATAACCTGAATCTGGGCGCCGATTTCAGTGGTCAGCGACTAAATCGACTGTATCTGGAAAACGTTGATGAAACCACCATTCTCAACACGCTCGAACCGATGATTAAGCAATTTGCAGCAGAACGTCAGGAGAATGAGCATTTTGGTGACTTTCTGATTCGTGTCGGTATTCTCGGTGCCGAACGCACACCAGAGATGATGCACGAACCGTTAATACAGCATTAGTTCAAACCCGTCTGACATAAACTGGGTGGGAAACATAAAAGCCTTCGCTAATCTGTTAGGGGGGGCAAGCGGCGGAATAATCTCGATATCCAGTTCGACTTGCGATTGCTGCAATCGCTGATATTCCTGCTTCACCAACTTGTCCAGCATCTGTGCCTCTTGTTGAAGCGTGGGGATACACTGCTCTGCTGCTGATAAAAAAGCCTGCAATTCCGGATTCTGTTCAGACAGTAACTCAGCAGCTTCCTGACCACTCCCCATCAACATCAAACCCTGATGTGCCAGCGCGTCACGGTGATTACTGACCAGCCGTAACTTATCTATTAACGTTTCATTGCCGGTATGCGGTTTAAACAACTCAATAAGCCGTGGCAGCGCAGACTCATCGATGGTTTTTAGCTGCAACTCAGACGGCAATAACTCCCTAAGTCGGAGGTTAATCAGCGTCTGACACCGGTACAGACAGAACCTGAGACTTTCTTCGATGAACTGATAATCAAGCATGCACTTGGCGGGCATGTCGGCATATGTTGTGGCATGTTTGGACATAGCAATATTCCTTTGTATCTGAATGACTGCGAAACAACGACCGCCTCGTCAGACGTCGAAATAAACCAACGCTTTGCTAGCTTGAACGCAGGTTCGGGCGAATCCAGTACCAGCTTAACAATACCAAGCCTGCAAAGCTTGTGTACAAAATAATAAAGACC
>CAYYRO010000033.1:0-21029 GCA_964474075.1 uncultured Methylophaga sp. | reverse complement strand
ACTTTACGAACTTTGTCTTCCGGCATATCAACGCGTTCTGCCAGTTCGTCAGGTGTGGGCTCACGACCCATTTCCTGCAACATTTGCCGTGCGACGCGATTGAGTTTGTTAATGGTTTCAATCATATGCACCGGAATACGAATGGTGCGTGCCTGGTCAGCAATCGACCGGGTAATGGCCTGACGAATCCACCAGGTGGCGTAAGTTGAGAATTTATAACCACGCTGGTATTCAAATTTATCGACGGCTTTCATCAGACCGATGTTGCCTTCCTGAATCAGATCCAAGAATTGCAGACCACGGTTAGTGTATTTTTTGGCAATTGAGATAACCAAACGCAGGTTGGCCTCAACCATTTCTTTTTTGGCACGGCGGGCTTTGGCTTCAGCAATCGACATTTGCCGGCTGATCTCTTTGATTTCTGAGATGCTTAAGCCACGATCATTTGAAATCTCGGCAAGTTTTTCCTGGGCAGCCAGGATGTCGTCATGATGTTTTTTGATGGTTGAGGAGTAGTGTTTTTTGGCACGAATAAATTTATCGGCCCATTCCAGATTACTTTCGTTGCCCTGAAATGAGTCAATGAAGTCACGGCGGTTCATGCGCGCATCTTCAACAACGATATCCATAATAATTTTTTCTTGTTTACGGACTTCGTTAATGGTCTCTGTCATCAAGTTATTCAGGAAAATCAGCGTTTTTGGTGTCAGTCTGAATTCCATGAACAGATTACTGGCCTGTTCACGGGCTTCGGTCATCGCATCGCCGTCGGTTGCCAATACTTGTTTATAGGCATCACGCAATGCCGTGAAACGGACACGCGCTTCTTCAGGATCGATTTCACCAGAATCATCTTCATCATCACTGACGCCGTCGACATCATCGTCATCGTCACTATCAGAATCACTGTCGTCGTTATCAGTAGTATCGGTATCGGTGTCGTCATCATCGCTGTTTTCGACGGTTTCTTCCGGCGCAACAAAACCACGAATCAGCTCATTAAGACGCATTTCGCCCGCTTCAACAGCATCAAAAAACTCTAAAAATGAGGCAATACATGGTGGATAGGTCGACAGCATCAGCAGGCTTTCACGCAGCCCGGCTTCAATACGCTTGGCAATAACGATCTCGCCTTCACGGGTCAGCAGTTCAACACTGCCCATTTCCCGCATGTACATGCGAACCGGGTCAGTGGTACGGCCAAACTCACCGTCAGAGCTCGCCAGAACGGCAGCGGCTTCTTCATCAGAAACTTCATCATTGGAAGAGGCAGCTTCGGCCAGGCGCTCCATTTCATCGGTATCCATGCCATCTTCGTGGACCATAATACCGAGGTCGCTGAACATACTGACGATATCTTCAACCTGATCGGCATCAACCAAGTCTTCAGGGAGGTGATCGTTGATCTCACCATAAGTGAGGTAACCGCGCTCTTTCCCTAAAGCGATAAGCTCTTTAACGCGTGATTGTTGATCTTTCATTCGGCCCCTTTGACGTCGTGACGCTTTTACAGACGGTAACACTATATTATAGCGAAACACTGCTTGTAATGCATTAAATTTGACCGATTAACAGTCACATAGCGAGTGGTTACGGATAAAGTGAACGGTACTCTTCACGCTCAGCAGCCGTTAACCCCTCAGATGATTTGGATTTCGCTTCAAGGAATTTTTGCCTTTCCTCTCTCGCCATCCTTTGTAATTTTTGAAAATACCCTAATAATTCTGGTTTTAACTGGTCAGCGTCATCAACTGCAAACTGTTCATTGAGAAGTTTATTTAACGCGGCGTAGTGTTCTGTATCGCGCCACCGCTCTATTAAAATTGCTGAGTTTGTTATCTGGGGGTTTGCTCTCAGAGTTTCAAGTATCTGCATCAAAATTGCGACGCCGGGCTGACTCAGGTTTTTCAGCCAATCTGTATCATCTAATGCTTTATGCAAACCAGGATGCTTCAGCAAAAGCGTAATTGCCATTCGCACCGGCGTTTTATTGGCATTAGCCGATTTGGGCGCCGCATGCTTGGTGACCGGTCGCGGCCGGTCAATATGTTTATTTAATGTCGCCCTACTGGTTTTGGCTTCGGTTGCCAATTGCTGCTCGAGCATATCCCGATAGACCCCGGCGGTGATCCGGCCAAGATAAGGTTTGGCCATTTCAATCAGTCTTGCCCGGCCATCCATTGAATCCATGTCCACCCGCTGACTGAGCGTCGCCAGAAAGAATTCGGAAAAACTTTGTGCATCAGCGACCCGTGCATGAAATGCTTCAGCACCGTGCTGCCGAACAACAGAATCCGGATCTTCACCCTGCGGCAAAAACATAAATTTCAGCTCAAAATTACCGCCCAAAATGGGCAAGGCATTTTCCGCTGCGCGCCAGGCGGCATCGCGGCCGGCGCGATCTCCATCAAAACAAAAAACAATTTCTGGCGCACTGCGGATCAATTGCCGTAAATGATCGGGTGTCGTCGCGGTACCTAACGTTGCCACGGCGTTATTGATGCCAAATTGCGCCAGGGCAATAACATCCATATAACCTTCAACAATCAGAATACGCTGCAATTGCCGGTTGGCCTTGCGCGCCTGATACAGGCCATATAATTCCTGACCCTTATGAAATACCGGTGTTTCTGGAGAGTTCAGGTATTTGGGCGCATCTTCCGGATCAATGACCCGGCCGCCGAAACCAATTACCCGACCACGTCGATCACGGATTGGAAACATCAGCCGTTTGCGAAAACGGTCGTAAAGCCGACCTTTGTCGTTTTTAATCAGTAAGCCGCCCTCTTGCAGCATCTCAATCGTCTGCTGATTATTGCCAAAGGTGCGCAATACATTATCCCAGCCATCCGGTGCCATACCCACATCAAAAAAATTGATGATTTCGCTGCTCAATCCACGTTGTTCCAGATACGCATTAAAAACGTGTTTCTGTGGGTGATTTTGTAGCTGGTGGGCGTAATACTTGCTGACTTTGTCTAGCAAGTCGTAAAGATTCTGCCGAACCGGAGTTAATGATGCCTGCTGGGTAACCGGCACTTGCATGCCAACACTGTCAGCCAGCTCCTGAATGGTTTCCGGAAAGCTGAGCTGCTCGTATTCCATCAAAAAACCAATTGCCGTGCCATGGGCACCACAGCCAAAGCAATGATAAAACTGCTTATCAGGGCTGACGGTAAACGATGGAGTTTTTTCGTTATGAAACGGACAACAGGCGTGCAGATTTTTGCCGGCTTTTTTCAACGGCAGCCGACTATCTATCACCTCGACAATATCGACGCGGGACAGGAGTTCATCTATAAACTGGGGGGGGATCTGACCGGCCATAAGTTAATTATGGCCGAAGATCATCATTGATGGTAACCATGTCTTTATCAGACCTGGTGTCAGGGCGTTCAGGCGCTGAGTGCCGCCTTAACTTGACTACTTACTGCGCCCATGTCGGCACGGCCTTGTACTTTGGGACGCAAAACAGTCATCACAGCGCCCATATCTTTAATGGTGCTGGCGCCACTTTCGGCAATGGCTGAAGCAATAGCGGCGTTCAATTCAGACTCCGTCAGAGGCGTAGGCAAAAACTCTTCGATGATTGCCAGCTCAGCGCGTTCAATAACCGCCAAATCTTCACGTCCAGCCTGCTCAAACTGCGATAATGAATCTTTACGTTGTTTGGTCATTTTGGTCAGGACAACAATAATATCGTCGTCACTCAAATCCTGGCGATTATCGACCTCAAGTTGTTTGATAGAGGCAGTAATTTGCCGCAACGTATTGAGGCGATCTTTATCCTTGGCACGCATCGCGTCTTTGACGCTGTCCTGGATCTTGACCTTCAGCGGGCTGGCTTCAGCAGGCATGTAAATACTTTATTAGTATAAACGGATGCGGCTGGCGTTTTCGCGCGCCAATTTTTTCTGATGGCGTTTAACGGCAGCAGCAGCAGCACGTTTGCGCACAGTTGTTGGTTTTTCATAAGCTTCACGGGCACGTGCTTCAGCAACAGTACCGGCTTTTTCGCAAGCGCGTTTGAAACGACGCAGCGCGACATCAAATGGTTCGTTCTCTTTTACTCGTACAGCAGGCATTAAAAATTCCCTAGACAGTTATCAATGAAAAGCCCCTAATTGTACGAAATATCCAAAAGAAAGCAAACACTTGGATCAGCTTATTTTTAAAGTCAGGCATAATATTGCTTTAATTTTGAGCAAAGACAGTACGGTTATGCGGGTATTAGGCATCGAATCTTCCTGTGACGAAACGGGCATCGCGCTCTATGACACCGAGCACGGTTTGCTGGCGCATGCGCTATATAGTCAGATTGACATGCATACGGAATATGGCGGCGTAGTACCAGAGTTAGCGTCAAGGGATCACATCCGCAAAGCTTTGCCACTGATGCAGCAGGTGCTGGATGACGCTGGCTTAAATCGACAGGATATCGATGCTGTGGCTTATACAGCTGGCCCAGGATTAGTTGGTGCCTTACTGGTAGGCGCGGCCATTGGCCGCAGTATCGCCTGGGCGCTGAATGTGCCGGCACTGCCAATTAACCATATGGAAGGCCATTTACTGTCACCATTACTCGAAGCCCATCCGCCGGCGTTTCCGTTTGTCTCTCTGCTGGTGTCAGGTGGCCATACTTTGTTGGTGGATGTGAAAGGCGTCGGCGAATATCAACTGCTCGGTGAATCGATAGATGATGCCGTTGGCGAGGCCTTTGATAAAACCGCCAAAATGCTGGATCTTGGTTATCCGGGCGGCCCGGCCTTGGCCAAATTAGCCGAGCAGGGTACGGTTGGCGTTTATGAATTCCCACGCCCCATGGTTAATCGGCCCGGGCTGGATTTTAGTTTCAGCGGCCTGAAAACGGCGGCGCTCAATGCCTGGCATAACTCAGATCGCAGCGAACAAGCCAAAGCTGATATTGCGCTGGCTTTTGAAACCGCTGCTGTGGATACTTTACTGATTAAATGCAAAAGGGCGCTGAAACAAACCGGCCATCAACGGCTGGTGGTCGCCGGCGGCGTCAGTGCCAATAAATCTTTACGCGCCGCGCTTAACACCATGAAGAACAAACAGGTGTTTTATCCACAAATGCAGTTTTGCAGTGATAACGGCGCCATGATTGCCTTCGCTGGCGCCATGCGCCAGCATGCTATGCACTTGGAAAAACCGGCCGTATTTAATGTTCGTTCACGCTGGCCGCTGGATGAATTAACACCGCCGTTATCAGCCTGATTTTTTTTCTTCACCGGCCAGCAGTCGTTGAATGTTACTGCGATGGCGCCATAACAACAGCAGCGAGATAATCAGAATCAACCAACGCGCCGCCATGCTATCAATAAGCCATAAACTGTACACCGGCGTCATTAACGCGGCGCAAATCGCCGACAACGATGAAATACGGCTAATCAGAAACACGATTAACCAGGTCAGTAGTCCCGCCAATGCCAGCAGTGGTGATAACGCTAAAAATGCGCCTAATGCTGTGGCAACGCCTTTGCCGCCTTTAAACTGAAAAAATACCGGGTATAAATGACCCAGAAAGGCGAGTAAGGCAACAGCTGCCAGTAACACTTGATCCAGACCCAATAGCCGCCCAATCACGACCGGAATTACGCCTTTCAGCACATCAATAATCAATACCGTGGCAGCCAGTTTTTTGCCGCCAAAACGCAATACGTTAGTGGCGCCGGGATTACCCGAGCCTTGGGTACGTGGATCCGGCAAACCCGCCACTTTGCATAAGACGACGGCGCTTGATAAAGAGCCAATGAGATAGGCGCCCAGCAACAGTGCCAGCGCCAAAATCGAGATTTCAGGCATGATATGATCCGATCATATAAAAGTGCCTCATTATAGGCGTTCACCGGCCGTGGTCACCAGTAAAGCGATGTTATGGATAAAATTTTTTTAAACGATCTGCAAATCGACACGATTATCGGCATTTACGACTGGGAACGTGAAACCTTGCAAACCCTGCGTTTCGATTTGGAATTTGACTGGGATATTCGTCAGGCAGCCAGCAGCGATGATATTAAAGACACTCTCGACTACGGCGCCGTCGCTGGCCGTGTGGTCGACTATGTCAGTGCCAGTCGCTTTCAGCTGATTGAAACGCTTGCAGAAAAAGTTGCGGCATTATTACTGGCCGAATTTCCGGTGCACCACCTCAAACTGACGTTAAGCAAACCGGTGCAATTACATGGTCAGAATCAGGCGCAAATTCAAATCGAACGCACCCGTTCATGAGTCATTACGCTTACATTCTTGGCCTTGGCAGCAATATTCAGCCGGTCGAAAATATGGCTTTAATGGTTAAGGCGCTGCTGCCGCATATCAACTGTATTACGTTGAGCCGGGTGCTCACCACGCCGCCTGTCGGCATGAACAGTCATCGGCATTTTTTAAATGCTGTGGCCTATATAGAGTCGATATCAACGCCTGATCAGTTGAAAACCATCACTAATCAAATTGAAGCCGAAATGGGACGCGATCGCAGTGATCCCGATAAAAAGCATAAAGATCGGCCTGCTGATATCGATATTCTGTGTTGCGGCTCACTGGCCGAATTTAGCCAAAAACCATCCGACGCCATTACCGATGAATATTTTTTATATCCGCTGATAGAAGAATTGCTTACGTATTTAGCGGATGACCAGTCTGAAAATATGCCGCAAGGCGTAAAAATCGACTTTGCCGGCTTACTTTTTGGAGAGGCGCCGACCGCCATCTACAGGGATACTGACACCGGTCAGAAACGGGTTCTGCAACAAGCTTCGGATAGCTAAATAAACGGGCTCTGCACCGCCTTCGCGGGCCAAAGGTGTTTCCGATAACATTGCTTGGCGGGCAGCTTCCGTATGAGATTCGGTAAATAACACCGGCCCCGGCGCTACCGCATTGACCTTGATTTGTGGTGCCAGTTTTTTCGCCAGTGCCAACATCATATTGTGCAAGCCGGCTTTGGTCGTGCCGTAGCTATCAAAACGGGGCGTAGGGTTTTCAACATTAATATCAGTGATATGGACAATGTCAGCAGGATCACCGTTATCGCCTTGCAGGTGTTCAGCCAGACCCTGATTGATTAAAAATGGTGCCAGCATATGCACATTAAAAAACGCCTGATATTGCGCTGCGGCCGCGGCCAGATCCGTTTCAGTAGGGTTGAAGGCTGAGGCATTGTGAATAATGCCGCGATACTTGGGGTAGCGGGTTTTCAGACCCTGAACAAAACTTAAAATAGCCGCCGTATCACCAAAATCCGCTTGAATCACATCAATGCCCAAATCACGCAGTTTTTGCACATCGTCGGTGTCTGTGCGGTAATGCGCGAGTACCTGGTAACCATCTTCCTGCAAACGTCTGGCAATATGAAAGCCGATTCGTCGGCCGCTACCGGTCACTAAAACTGGATTCTTCACACTAAAACCTTATTGATGATGAAAGCTAACAGCAAACTACCCGTTCCCGACCTGCTTGCGCAACAACACAGCGCAAAATTAGAAGCATTAATTGTCGAAAAAATTCAGGCGACGGATGGCAAAATCACTTTTGCCGACTATATGCAGACTTGTCTATATCAGCCGGGACTTGGTTATTACAGCGCGGGGCTCAGTAAAATTGGCGCTGCCGGGGATTTTGTCACCGCGCCGGAAATCAGCTCGTTGTTTTCACAAGCTTTTGCCCGGCATATCGCCGATGTATTAATGCAAACTGGCGGCGATTGTCTAGAATTTGGTGCCGGTAGCGGCAAAATGGCCGGTGACATTTTGTTGCAACTGGCGCAGTGGCAATGTGTGCCTGATCACTATTACATTATTGAAGCAAGTGCTGACTTACGTGTCAAACAGCAACAATACTTATCTGAAAAACTTGGCGAGCTGTTTGGCAAAGTCGTTTGGTTGGATAAGTTGCCCGACCATTTCACTGGCGCCGTATTGGCCAATGAAGTCTGTGATGCGATGCCAGTACATAGTTTACTTTTTGAAGAAGCCGGTATTTTTGAGCGTTATATCGGCTGGGATGGTCAGCAACTGATCTGGCAAACCGGCCCGCTCAGTACGCCGATGCTGAACGATAAAGCCGCATGCATTTCACACCTCTTAACGACCCGGCCATTTAACTGCGAGGTGAACCTGTATGCCGGAGCCTGGCTTGACAGCCTGGCGGCAATCCTCGAACAGGGCGCGATATTTATTATCGATTATGGCCATACGGCTAATGACTATTTTCATGCTAGCCGCGCAAACGGTGGCATTCGGTGTCATTACCAGCACCAGGCCCATGATGAGCCGTTAATTCTCCCCAGCCTGCAGGATATTACAGCGCATGTGAATTTCACCGATCTGGCCGAAACAGCCTATCAAGCCGGGCTTAACGTCTCAGGTTTGCAAAATCAGAGCGATTTTTTACTGGCGGGCGAGATTCTTAACTTAGCGCAACAGCAAGAGTTGGACGACTTTCAGCAGTTACAGCAATCAGCAGCGCTAAAACGCCTACTATTACCCGAGCAAATGGGTGGGATTTTTAAAGTGCTGACCCTGAGTAAAAATCTGCAGACATTGCTACGTTGCCAGCCAGGCGATTTACGCTGGCAATTATAAATATCGTGCATTAAAAAAGGCGCCGAAGCGCCTTTTTATTGTGACTGATAAAAACGAAGATTACTCAGCGCCTTCGCTACGCAGTTCTTCACGCATCGCTTCAATCTCTGCCGACATTTCAAACAGGATTTCTTTGATGTTGGCCATATCATCACGCAAGATTTGGTTATCACGCTTGTTACGGGCAATATCTTCACGTAGCTCTGGACTAATCATGCCTTCGGCTGTATCACCAGCACGCTCACGAGCAGTCGCCAGTACCGTTGGAATATCAATCACCAGCCAGTCACTGCGCTCTTCATTGGTTTCCGGATCAACATAATATGATTGTCCATTATCCAATGCGACTCGCGTACCGGGCTTAGAATCAAATTTGCGGGTACCTGGCAGCAGTGGATTAACACGGCGGTCAATTTCCTGACCTGTATAGCGATCTTTATCTCGGTAATCTTCGTGAACCAGACCAAAAATGATGTTTAACCGACCCTGACCATCAACAAATACCCGGCCAGTATTGGTTTTACGTTCTTTGGCGATAGCCCCCTGATGTACACCCAGTGTCACATAGGTCAAATCTTCATCACTCTCGGCGATCGCCAGACCTCGGGTCAGGCCTGATGTCAGAATTTGTAATTCACCCGGTGAATAAAGTGGGATCTGCTGTTCTTTGAATAACACGGTTTGGTTGATATACAAAGAACTCAATATGGTCCGCATATCCTCTTCAGCAATCGGATAAGGGTGCTGATTGTCGACGCCGCTAACCTCACTCTCAACCACTTTGACATACTGTAAATCGGACTCAAACAGAATTTTGCCTTCAGCAGTGGTAATCACTTCCGGTGCTTCGTCTTTATTTGAGGAGCCACCGCAAGCAGATAGCCCTAACATCATTGTCATACTGAGCGCGACGATACCGCTATATTTAACAAGACCACGCATATACTTTTCCTCTTAAAATTCAGTTGCTTATCGCTTTAGCGATGACTGTTTTCGGCTTTTGGCTCTCTGCATAACAATGCTTGTACCGACTGCCGCGGATCGTACCCTTCAAACAACACTTTGCATACCTGCTCAATAATAGGCATTTCAATACCTGCCTGATGTGCCTGTAACAGGACTTCGCGAGCGGCATGCATGCCTTCTACCGTTTTGCCGACTGACTCTACTGCTTCATCAACCGTCAAACCACGACCAATTGCCAGGCCAAGCCGGCGATTACGGCTTTGATCATCGGTACAGGTTAAAATCAAATCACCTATACCAGACAAACCAAACATCGTCTGCGGGTCAGCACCAAGCACTGTTGCCAGCCGCATAATTTCTGCCATACCCCTAGTTAACAAGGCGGCCCGGGCGTTGGCACCATTTTGTAATCCATCACTGATACCGGCAGCAATTGCCAGCACATTTTTGACTGTACCGCCAATTTGCACACCCAGTACATCCGGCGAAGTATAAGCCCGCAAACTATTTCCATGCAGTGCACTGGCCAATGCGCCGGCAAACGCCGCGTCGCTGGATGCAACGGTAAGTGCTGTTGGCAAACCACAAGCCACTTCAGCGGCAAACGAGGGCCCGGAAATCACTGCCAGAGGATGATCGGCTCCTAAAATCTCTCTGGCCGTCACATCTAAAAATGTCCCGGTTTGGGGTGTCAGGCCTTTCGTTGCCCAGCTAACTGGCGTATGCGGCGGTAACCAAGGCTGAATTTGCTCTAACAGCGCCGAAAAGCTATTGCTTGGCACCGAAATTAACAAATGCCGACATTGACTGACGCCAGCCTGTAAATCTGGCTGAATTTGCAACGATTCAGGAAAATCGATACCAGCCAGATACGCAGCATTACTCCGATTGGCCTGCATCGATTTCAGCTGCTCGCTGTCGCGTCCCCACAACCATGTTTGATGACCATTACGGGCCAGCGCAATCGCCAATGCGGTACCCCATGCACCGGCGCCCAGCACCAGCGTTGGCATCAAGCTTTTTACATCCGCATTGGCCATGATGGTGACGTTTTTTAGTGCGTGGTTTCCTGCTTGGAAGCAGCCGCTTCCTGGCGCGCTTGCTCCATTGAATCCAATTTACGTTTGTAGACGGCATCGAAATTAACCGGTGCCAGCACCAACTGCGGAAAACCGCCTTTGATTACTAAATCTGAAACCACTTCGCGGGCAAACGGGAATACGGTATTCGGACAATAGCTACCAATCAGCGGGCCCATTTCTTCATCACTGTAGCCAGTCAGACTAAAGACACCGGCCTGTTTCACTTCACAGATAAATGCGACTTTATCGTTGACTTTAGCGGTGACCGTGACGACCAGAACGATTTCATGGTTATCTTCGTCAATTCGTGTGTATTCGTTACCTAACTGCAGATCCAGTTGCGGTTTCCAGTCTTCACGAAATACGGCTGGTGAATTCGGCGTTTCAAAGGAAACATCTTTGGTGTAAATCTTTTGAATAATAAAGCGTGGTTGATTGTCTTGTTGTGACGCTGCGTTGTCTTCCGCCATGGGTTACATCCTTAAACTTAAAGTTGAGACTTGAAATCAGGCCAGCATTTGGTCGAGCTTGTTTGCCCGATCAATCGCCAACAAATCGGTGTAACCACCAACTGCCTGGTCGTTGATAAAAATTTGCGGCACGGTGCGCTGCTTACTTTTCTGCATCATTTCTTCGCGCTTGGCAGGCTCAAGATCAACACGGATCTCTTGAAAAGCCACGCCTTTACGCTCTAATAACTGCTTGGCCATCACGCAATACGGGCAATGTGCCGACGAATATACAATTACATTTGCCATATTAAATCCGTTATCCGAAGAGTGGGAGTTTAGCTTCGCGCCAGGCATACAACCCGCCTGACATTACCGAGACATTGGTATAACCTTTGGCTTTCAGTTGTTTGGCTGCGGCGCGTGAACGCTGACCACTGTCGCAAACCACCACCAGTGGTTGATCGGTTTTTTTCAATTTACCCAGATGGTTATCCATCTCAGCCTGCGGCACATTAACGGCATCAGCGATATGGGATTTAGCAAAGGCTTCGCTGTCACGAATATCAACAAAACAGCCTTTTTGCTGATTGACGATGGTGACGGCTTCGTTAACGCTGACGGATTCTACGCCGCTTAGCTTACGGGTCAGTACGTCCGAAAAAACCAGATATAACAACACCACAAAAAGTGTCGATAAAATCCAATGGTTAACAATAAATTCGCCTAAGTTTTCCATGTTTAAAGTTGTTCCGCCTGCTGATTACTGCAAAATTTAAGTCACACACCATTCTGGTCAAAGGTTACGACACCTTGCTCCGTGTCATGCCAGTCGCCATAAAGTAAAAGCGTAACGGATGAGATATCGCTGTCAGAGAAACGACCGTTTATTTAGCGTTTCTGTCCAACGCCATCTAAAGTGACATTGGCTGGCTGCAATTAACTTACCTGCTGGCGTGTGACTGTAATTGATCACAAAAGCCCATATAATACACGCCATTGTCGTCGATTTGCAGGTATTGCTGTTTTTGACGTCCGGAGGCCCCAGCAACCGTGATCAAAGGAAAACAACATGAGTCAGCCACATCGCCCCTTAGCCCTGATTATTCTTGATGGCTGGGGTTATAGTGAAGATCCCAAGCACAATGCCATTATGGCCGCGAACACACCGGTATGGGATCAGCTCTGGCAAAATTATCCACATACACTGATTAATGCATCAGGTGCCGGCGTCGGTTTACCGGGTGAGCAAATGGGTAACTCTGAAGTCGGGCATTTAAATATCGGTGCTGGCCGTGTCGTTTATCAAGAGTTTACCCGCATCGGTCAGGCGATTAAAACCGGCAGTTTTTTTGAAAACAGCGCTTTGACTGAAGGCGTTGATGTGGCGGTCAAAAACGGTAAAGCAGTGCACATCATGGGTTTGCTATCGGATGGCGGCGTGCACAGCCATGTTGAACATATCCAGGCCATGGTTAAGCTGGCCGCACAACGGGGTGCGCAGCAAATTTATGTGCATGCTTTTCTCGATGGCCGTGACACACCACCGCGCAGCGCCCACGATGCGCTGGCTGCTATGGAAACCACTTATGCCGAGGTAGGCACAGGCAAAACAGCCAGCCTCATCGGTCGTTTTTATGCGATGGATCGGGATCAACGCTGGAATCGTGTCGAACAGGCTTACCGGCTGGTTACTGAAGGCGAAGCCGAATTTCATGCCGATTCTGTCCAAGCTGGCCTCGATGCTGCTTATGCGCGTGATGAGAATGATGAGTTCGTTAAAGCGACCGTCATCGGTGACGCCGTGAAAATGCACGATGGCGACAGCATCTTCTTTATGAATTTCCGCTCTGATCGTGCACGCGAACTCAGCGAATGTTTTATAAAAGACAATTTTGATTCCTTTGCCAAACCCCGGCCAATTGCCCTTGGCGCCTTTGTCACATTGACTGAATATAAAAAAGATTTCACGGCAACCGCCGCTTATCCACCGGAAAAATTCAATAACCTGCTCGGTGATTACGTCTCGCAATTAGGTCTGCGCCAACTGCGTATCGCCGAAACCGAAAAATATGCCCATGTCACCTTTTTCTTCAATGGCGGCCGTGATCTGCCCTATGAGGGTGAAGAACGTATTTTAGTACCTTCACCCAAAGTGGAAACCTACGATCAACAACCTGAAATGAGCGCACCGGAAGTCGCCGACCAACTGGTCAAAGCGATTCATAGCAATAAATTTGACGTGATTATTTGTAATTTTGCCAACGCCGATATGGTAGGGCATACCGGCAATTTTGCCGCCGCCGTTAAAGCCATTGAAACGGTAGATAATTGTCTTGGCCGGATCTGGTCAGCCTTAAAAGAAGCGGGTGGCGAAATGCTGGTGACCGCCGATCATGGCAATGCCGAAAAAATGCAGGACGATGAACAAGGGCAGGCCCATACGGCACATACCAGTAACCTGGTACCGCTGCTTTATGCCGGCCGGCCCGGCCAATGCGCGCCGCAAGGTAATTTATCTGATATTGCGCCCACCATGCTCAGCTTGTTGGAGTTACCGATCCCTGCTGAAATGAGTAAGCACTTACTGGTGGAATTAAACTGATTATTCTTAGCATGTCGCGTTTATTACTTCTGGCTTCAGGACTACTGTTCAGCGCAGTCATACTGGCTGATGAGCCGGTAAAAGAACTCGGTGAAGTACGCAATCAAATCGATAAGCTCAGTGAGTCCCTGACGGCTGACAAACAAAGCAAAGAGTCGCTTTATCAGCAACTTCGAGAACAAAGTCTGAAGGTCTCTGAGATCAGCAAGGCTTTAAAACAAACCGAACAATCTATTGCCGTGCAGGATAAGCAGGTTCAGCAGTTGGAGAATCAACTTGGTGAACAACAAGCCGAGCAACAAGCACAACTGGACGCTTTATACCAACAACTGCGAGCTGCTTATATGCAAGGCCAGCCGGGTTATTTGCAAATCCTGCTTAATCAGCAGGATCCGGCCTTAATCAGCCGCCATCATTCTTATTACAAATATTTTCATTCGGCCCGGCAACAACAACTGGCCGAGATCGATACGCTGTTAAACAGTCTCAGTGACGAGCAAAAAGCGGTCTTTGCCGCCCAAAAAGATTTGCAACAACTGCTGGCAGAACAGACAGCGCAACAAGATGCACTGAAATCTGAAAAAAATCAGCGCGAAACGACCCTGGCGGCGCTGGATAAAAAAATCAGTTCACAGTCGGCGCAGCTTGATAATCTGCGTCAACAGGAACAGGCTTTGCAGGAATTACTCGCTACACTGAATAGAAAATCGGTCGCCAAACCGCCTGTTGATAAACAAAAGAAACCATTAACAAATTTTTCCGGTCTTAATGGCAGATTACTGTGGCCATTAGAGGGCAAACTGCTAGCCCGCTATGGTGAGCCCAGAAATCTTGGTAAACTCCGTTGGAAGGGCATCATGATTGCCGCTGACGCTGGCAAAGCAGTTCGCGCCAGTGCCGCAGGCAAAGTCGTTTTTGCTGACTGGATGAAAGGCTTTGGCCTGCTCATCATCGTCGATCACGGCGGTCAGTTTATGAGCTTGTATGGTAATAATGACAGCCTGCTTAAATCGGTTGGCGATATAGTTGACGCCGGCGATACGATTGCACAAAGCGGTAATCAGGGAGTTCGGCAAATGGCTGGACTGTATTTTGAAATTCGCCACAAAGGCAGTCCGACTGACCCGCTGAAATGGCTGCAAAAGCAAAGCTAAGCTGCTAAATAAGGAATTAATATGAAGTTTGTGAAACGCGATGTGAGCCTGTTGACGGCTGGTGCACTACTGGGCATGAGCTTAATCTTCGGGCAAATGGTTTTTGCTGATCGCACGCCGGCCGAGCCTGATTTACCAATCGATGATCTCCGGGCTTTCTCAGAAATCTTTGGCCGTATCAAAAGCAGCTATGTCGAGCCGGTAAAAGATCAGGAACTGATTGAAAATGCCATCCGCGGCATGTTGTCAGGGCTGGACCCACATTCAAGTTATCTGGATCTGGGTGACTTTAAGGAATTACGCGAAGGCACCAGTGGCGAATTTGGTGGTTTGGGTATCGAAGTTTCCATGGAAGATGGCTTTGTCAAAGTGGTGGCACCGATCGATGATACCCCGGCTGCAGAAGCAGGTGTGCAAGCTGGCGATTTGATTATTCGTCTCGATGACAAACCAGTCAAAGGTATGTCGCTGAATGATGCCGTCGATATCATGCGCGGTGAACCCGGCAGCAAAATTGAGCTGACCATTATCCGTGAAGGTCAGGACAAACCGCTGGTACTGGAGTTAACCCGTGCCGTTATCAAAGTTAAAAGCGTCAAATATGAAATGCTGGAACCGGGCTACGGTTACCTGCGTATCTCTACCTTCCAATCACCCACCGGTCAAAGTGTTCGCGATGCCATTAGTGACTTAAAAGAAGAAAGTGATGGCAACCTCAAAGGACTGGTATTGGATTTACGCAATAACCCCGGCGGTGTATTGGATGCGGCTGTTGAAGTATCTGATGCCTTTATCGATAAGGGTCTGATTGTGTACACCGAAGGCCGTATCGATGATGCCGATCAAAAATTCCACGCCAAACCGGGCGATATGCTTAATGATGCACCGATCATTGTTCTAATTAATGGTGGTTCGGCTTCAGCTTCAGAAATCGTTGCCGGCGCTCTGCAGGATCATCAACGGGCGGTCATTGTAGGCAGTAAATCCTTTGGTAAAGGTTCGGTTCAAACGGTGATGCCATTGACCAATGACACGGCCGTTAAAATGACCACGGCCCGGTATTACACACCCAATGGCCGTTCAATTCAGGCTGATGGCATCGAACCAGATATTGCGATTGAAGGCATTCAGGTATCTGCCCTCGAAGACAGTGAATTTTCGCCTTTACGGGAAGCCGATTTAACACGCCATTTGGAAAACGGCCAAAATCCTGAAGTAGACGAACAGATTGCCCCAGATGCCATGGATCCAATAAACATTGACGCTGACGATGAGACTGAGGTTGAGGATCTGAAAGATCAACCGCTGGCAGTGCGTGATTATCCGTTATCTCAAGCACTGAATCTGCTCAAAGGAATGACCATTTTGCAAAATAAACGCTGAGGCAAAATCGATGAGCAAAGTGCTGATTCCGCTTGCAACAGGTTGTGAAGAGCTGGAAGCAGTCACACTTATCGATTTACTTCGTCGTGCTCAAATAGACGTGGTCACCGCCAGTCTGACTGAAGACCTGGCGGTGACGGCCAGCCGGGGGGTGACTTTGTTGGCTGACACCACGCTCTATGCTGTGCTGCACGATGACTTTGTCATGATCGTGTTGCCTGGCGGTCAGCCCGGTACCAATAACCTCAATGCCGATCCACGCATTCATCAATTATTAAAACGCATGGCCGCCGATGATAAGTGGTTGGCGGCCATTTGTGCAGCGCCGCTGGTTTTAGCTTCAGCCGGTCTATTAAATGGCTTTCAGGCCACCGCCTATCCCGACGTGTTAGATGCTGATAAATGGCCGCAAATAACGTTGCGGGAAGATCCCGTGGTAATTGATGGTCGACGTGTTACGTCTCGCGGTCCTGGGACAGCAATGGATTTTGCGTTAACGCTTATTGAGCTGTTGATAAATTCAGCGAGGCGGGAGCAAATTGCGTTTAGTTTAGTGCGGAGTTAGTTTTTAGCCCATGTTCAATGTCAGTGAAGCTGAGTTGTCGATTCTGCTGGTCGAGCCGTCAGCAACCCAATTAAAAATTATTATGCGACAGCTGCAGGAAGCCGGAGTCAGCAAAATTGACGGCGTTGCCAATGGCGCTGATGCTCTGGAGTTAATCAAGCAATATCCGCCGGATTTGGTAATAAGCGCTATGTATTTACCGGATATGACCGCTGCAGATTTATTACTGCAAATTCGCGCTGATGATCAGCATCCTGACTGCAATTTTATGCTGATTTCCAGCGAAACCGATTTCAATACGCTGGAACCACTTCGTCAGGCCGGCGTGGTAGCGATTTTACCCAAGCCATTTGTCGCCGATGATTTACGCCGGGCGCTGCGAACCACGCTGGACTATCTGGATCCACAGGAACTGACTCTGCAAAACTACGATCCGGCTAATTTGAAAGTGCTGCTGGTTGATGACAGTCTGACGGCCCGTAATCATATTGGCAGGGTGCTGGAAGACTTGGGTATTGGTTATATTGCCAAAGCCGAAAATGGCGTTGATGCCGTTAAATTTCTGCAGCAAGATGACTTTGATCTGGTAGTAACCGATTTAAATATGCCCGATATGGATGGGCAGGCACTTACCCAATACATTCGTGGCGAGCTCGGCAATACTTTTATGCCGATACTGATGGTCACTAGTGAGCAAAATCAAACCCGGTTAGGCCAAGTACAACAGGCTGGTATTTCAGCACTTCTGGACAAACCGTTTGAGCCGCAATCGATCCGCGAAACGTTGTATCGCGTGCTCGACGACACCATCTGACTACAACTGATGGCGTCGGCTTAAACCAATAAATTCCTGAATATATTCAATATCGGCATCCGCTTCGCGGATCGCGGCAAACAAGGTTTTGGGTAAGCCGTCGGAGCCCAGACGACAAATGGTCACCGCTTCCTGAGCTGCGATTTCCCGTGCTAGCCAATCGGGCAACACGGTGACACCGCGATTTAAAATCACCATTTGCAACATGATTTCCAGCGACTGGATTTGTTTGCTTACCGGTAGAATGCCGGCTGGCTGCAAAAATTGACTGAACACATCCAAACGCTCTGGCGCTACCGGAAAAGTCAGCAATAAGCTGTCAGCTAAATCTTTGGCGACCACATAAGACTTGTCCGCTAAAGGATGTGCATCAGCCACCATCAGCACCAGTTCATAATCGAGCAAAGGTGCGTACTGGATGCCTTGTGTCACCAGCTTATCGGGCGTTACCAGCAAATCAACATGCTGATTCAATAATGCCTGCATCCCCGAAAACTGAAACTGATGGCGGATATCGACATCCATCTCCGGCATCGCCCGCAAATAAGCGCCCAGCACGCCTTTCAGCCATTCATAACAAGGATGGCACTCAACGCCCAACCGCAAAATCCCAGCCCGGCCACTGGCATAAGCCTTCAGGGTTTGCTCGGTTTGTTCAAATACCGGTAAAACTTGTCCGGCTACCTGCAAAAGCAACTCGCCAGCCCTTGTTAGCCGTAGTTTGCGGCCTTCACGCTGCCATAGCGAAATTTCTAATTTACTTTCCAGATAGCGAATTTGGTGTGACAAGGCCGATTGGGTAACAAATAAAGCGTTGGCAGCGGCCGTAAGACTGCCATTTTCAGCCAACGCGGCAATGATTTTCAGATGGGCTCGCTCAATCATCTATGAATATTTCTCATTAAAAAGTAAATTAATATCATTATTACTCATGAATTAGCCTGACTACAATGGCGCTTTTTAAAAGGAGCGTGTTATGGCACTGATTCATAATTTGGGATTTCCCCGTATTGGCCGCCAGCGGCAACTGAAGTTTGCCCTGGAAAAATTCTGGCGTGGCGAGCACGATGCCAACCAATTGCTAAATACGTCCGCCGGTCTGCGCCGTGAACATTGGCAACTGCAGCAAGATTTAGACTGGTTGCCGGTCGGGGATTTCAGTCTCTACGATCATGTATTGGATACCAGCGTGATGGTCGGCAATTTACCGGCGCGGGCCCAGCAGGGTGATAGTTTGCAACAATATTTCCTGGCAGCGCGTGGTCAGGCCGATCAGCAAACTTGTTGTGGTCAGACGGCCGCAGCAGCCATGACCAAATGGTTTAATAGCAATTACCATTACCTGGTGCCTGAATTCAGTGCTGACACGCAGTTTTCGGCAAATCCGGAAAACTTGCTCAAGCAATGGCAGGAAGCAAAAGATCAGGGCATTAACGGCAAACCGGTTATCCTCGGCCCACTCAGTTATTTGAAATTAGGCAAGACCACCGATAACAGTGAGCTGCTGGATTTATTGCCAGCGCTGTTAGCCAGCTATCAGGATATTCTCAATCAACTCGCTGACGCAGGTGTGACCTGGCTGCAAATTGATGAACCAATTCTGGTCATCGATTTGGATCGACGCTGGCAACAGGCCTTTGAACAAGCCTATTTCCAGCTTAGTAAAGCCCCGGTGAAATTACTGCTGACCAGTTATTTTGGTGAGCTGGGGGATAATCTGCCACTGGCTTGCAGCTTGCCGGTCGCAGGCTTACATATTGATGCCGTCAGCAATGGCCGCGACGAAATCATTAAGGTCATCGATTGGCTGTCGGCGCATCAGATAGTATCGCTGGGCGTCATTGATGGCCGTAATATCTGGAAAACCGATCTGCAAGACTGGCTGACTGTTTTGCAGCCTTTACAGCAACGGCTGGGCGATCGTTTGTGGCTGGCGCCCAGTTGCTCTTTATTACACGTGCCGGTCGACTTAGATGCCGAAACCGGCCTGGATCCGGAAATCAAAAGCTGGCTGGCTTTTGCCTTACAAAAACTCGATGAATTAACCCTGCTGAAACAGGCGCTAAATAACGGTGTCGAAAACGTTGCCGGTGAATTGGCAAACCATCAGCAGGCGATCAATAACCGCCGTCAATCGGTACGTAATCATGATCCCAAAGTACGTCAGCGTTGCGCGACCATAACACCTGAGATGCAACAGCGTCAGAGCACTTATCCACAGCGCGAGCGGCTGCAACAAAACAAGTTAAATTTGCCGTTATTGCCAACAACGACTATCGGCTCGTTTCCACAAACCGGCGATATCCGGCAAGTCCGTGCCCAGTTCAAGCAAGGCAAAATCAGCAGTGACGACTACCAGATCGCCATGCGCCGGCAAATTGCCGAGTGTATTAAGCTGCAGGAACAGCTGGATTTGGATGTGCTGGTGCACGGCGAAGCTGAACGTAACGACATGGTCGAATATTTTGGTGAGCAACTGAGCGGCTTTGCCTTTAGTCAGCAGGGCTGGGTGCAATCCTATGGCTCACGTTGTGTTAAACCACCGATTTTATTTGGTGATGTCGCGCGGCCAGAGCCGATAACTGTCGATTGGGCAAAATACGCACAAAGTCTCAGTGATAAACCGGTCAAAGGTATGCTGACCGGCCCGGTCACTATTCTCAACTGGTCTTTTGTCCGTGATGATCAACCGCGCAGCCAAACCTGTCAGCAAATTGCCTTGGCGATTTGTGATGAGGTGCAGGATTTAGCAGAGGCTGGTTTAGCGATTATTCAAATCGACGAAGCGGCTTTGCGCGAGGGGCTACCGCTACGGCAGAAAGACTGGCCGGGATATCTGGATTGGGCGATTGGCAGTTTCCGGCTGACGGCCAATGGGGTGGATGATGATGTGCAGATCCACACCCATATGTGTTATTCGCAGTTTAATGACATTATGCCGGCGATTGCAGCGATGGATGCCGATGTTATTACCATCGAAACCTCTCGCGGCCAGATGGCGTTATTGCAGGCTTTTGAACAATTCAGCTATCCCAATGCGATTGGTCCGGGTGTTTACGATATTCACAGTCCGAATATTCCCGACCAGCAAGCTATCGAAGCGCTGCTGGAGCAAGCTTTGCAATTTATCCCTGCACAGCGTTTATGGGTCAATCCGGACTGTGGTCTGAAAACGCGGCAGTGGCCGGAAGTGAAAGCAGCCCTTCAAGCCATGGTCAAAGCCACCAAAAAACTGCGACAACAGCAGCTGGCGAAAGCCGGTTAAAGCGTCTCTTCACAAAGCTGCGCTGGTGCCTGTGGCACTGGCGCAGCTAATTTATCAACCAGCTGTTTTACGGCCGAAATGACAAGATTCTGCTGGCGTTGACCCATAGGGCATAGGGCACTGCGAAATCCCAGATAATC
>CAYYRO010000032.1:1902-21173 GCA_964474075.1 uncultured Methylophaga sp. | reverse complement strand
CGGCGGCTTGTTTGACTTCGTTTTGCTTTTGTAATTCCAGCTCGTACAGCTTTGCTCGTAACTGGCTCATCGCCTGATCACGGTTTTTATGTTGTGAGCGTTCCATCTGACATTGCACCACGGTATTGGTCGGCACGTGGGTAATACGAATCGCCGAATCAGTGGTGTTAACGTGCTGACCACCAGCACCGCTTGAGCGGTAAGTATCAACCCGTAGATCTGACGGATTAATGTCGATTTCGATGGTGTCATCGACTTCGGGATAAACAAACACTGAGGCGAATGACGTGTGGCGACGGGCACCGGAATCAAACGGTGATTTACGTACTAAACGATGGACACCGGTTTCGGTACGCAACATGCCAAACGCATATTCGCCCTCAAAACGGATGGTGGCACTTTTAATACCAGCGACATCCCCTGCCGAGACTTCCATCAGGGTGACTTTATATTCCTGCGCTTCACCCCAGCGCAGATACATACGCAGCAAAATATTGGCCCAATCCTGCGCTTCGGTGCCGCCTGAGCCGGATTGAATATCGAGGTATGCACTGTTGGCATCGAGCTTGCCGGAGAACATCCGCTGGAATTCGAGCTTTTCGAGGCCTTTTTCGAGATTATCGAGATCGACGGTGATGGAATCAAACGTCGCCTGATCTTTTTCTTCGACAGCCATTTCCAGCAAGTCTCTGGCATCATCCAGGGTTTCGCGATGACCTGACAGGGTCTCGACCAGTTTTTCTAAATTGGCGCGTTCCTGACCGAGTTTTTGGGCGCGCTCGGGATCATTCCAGACATTGGGATCTTCGAGTTCGCGGGTGACCTCGACTAAGCGTTCAGCCTTAGTATCGTAGTCAAAGATACCCCCTGAGATCGTCGCTGCGATCCCGAAGAGTTTTAATACGTTGCATGGTGGCGCCGAGTTCCAAAATTCACCCCGTCAGACAGAATAAGTTGTTGTACAGAAAACCGCGTATTGTAACGGAAAAAAGCCTTTATTGTTTAGGCAGGTAGCGCATCGGGTCGACTGGCTGGCCGTTACGGCGGATCTCAAAATGCAGTTGATCACGCTGCGTGCCGGTACTTCCCAGGGTGGCGATTTTTTGGCCGGCCCGCACACTGTCGCCCTCCTTGACCAAAAGGCTCTGATTATGGGCATAGGCGCTCAAATAAACATCATTGTGTTTGATGATCAACAAATTGCCATAACGTGGCAAACCATTACCGCTGTAAACCACCCGGCCGGACGCTGAGGCAATCACATCCTGACCGGCTTTACCGGCGATTTTGATACCTTTGCGCGTGGCACTGCTATTCGAAAAACTCGACAATAACGGCCCCTGGGTTGGCCAGCGCCAGGCGGGTGTTGCCGAGCCGCTCGGTGCCGGTGGAATCGGTTTGCTTGATTCCGCTGGCTTGGCAGCGGTTGGTTTAGGCTGGCTTGGTGCCGGTTTCGGTTGTGAAGCCGTTGAGGTCTGAGTTTTAGGGACTGATTTTGGAATTGGCGCCGGTTTTGGCTGACTGGCCGCTACCCGTGTGCGCTGCGCTGGTGGTGCGCCTTTAAATTTCAGTTTTTGGCCAACATAAATCGTATAAGGCGGCCTGATATTGTTTACCTGCGCCAACTCACGATAGTCCATGCCATAACGGAAACTGATCGAATACAAGGTGTCACCCTTGCGAACGGTGTAACTGAATGGTGCATTAGCCGCTTTCGGGGCTTGTTGCTTTGCCCGATGAGTATCGTAATGACCTAAAGGCGCAACTGCTTTGCCGCCGCTGCACGCAGTCAATATCAGCGTCATCAGTATCAGCAGTCGCTTCATATCAACGTAATATTAAATAGGCAATCACAAGAATAATGACCGTTAGCCAGCCCAGCCATTCCATAAATTGCATTAATTTATCTTCAAGTGTCGGACCGCCCCACTTCATCAGTCCCGCTACCAGAAAAAAGCGCAGACCACGGCCAACCAATGAACCCAGAATAAATGGCATCAGCAACATGCCCACGGCACCGGCAGCAATGGTAAAAACTTTGTAAGGGATGGGCGTAAACCCGGCGACAAAAATTGCCCAGAAGCCCCATTTTGCGAACCATTGCTGTGCTGTCAGATAAGCATTCTGGTAACCAAACTCCACAATAAGCGGTTCAACCAGTTCCAGGGCAAAAACACCGATAACATATCCCAGCAGACCACCCAATACCGACGTCACTGTTGTCAATGTGGCATAAAACCAGGCTTTGTCAGGCCGGGCCAGCGACATCGGTGCCAACATAACATCTGGTGGCACCAGAAAAAATGACGATTCGGTAAAACTGACCAGCGCCAGCCAGTAGCTTGCATATTTGTGACGAGCCCACTGCATTGTGCGGGCATAAAGAGGTGAAAACAGTTTCATTAAATTTGTCCGCTCAGTAGCGGTACAAAACTGACCGCATCCCATTCCGATTCTTCATAAGTGTTGCCATTGCGATCAATCACGCGCAGAGACTGGCCTTTACTATTGCCGACCGGGATCACCAAACGACCACCGGGCGCTAATTGTTGCAATAAATTTTCCGGAATATGTTCCGGTGCGCAGGTGACGATAATACCGTCATAGGGCGCATTCTCTTCCCAGCCCCAACTGCCATCGCTGTGTTTCAGACGGATATTATTGAGTTTGAGCTGATAAAAACGCTCACGTGCTTGTTTTAACAATGGCGCAATCCGCTCAACACTGAAAACCCGTGGCACCAGTCCCGATATAACGGCAGTTTGATAACCAGAGCCGGTGCCGACTTCCAGTACTTTATTGCGTGCGCCGCCCTGCAATAAAATCTCGGTCATCCGCGCGACAATAAACGGCTGTGAAATAGTCTGACCATGACCAATCGGCAAAGCGGTATCTTCATAAGCACGGCTGGCCAGTGCTTCATCAACAAATAAATGCCGCGGGCATTGACGCATGATCGCCAACACTTGCTGGTTATTGATGCCCCGATCTTTGAGACGCTGGATCAGGCGATCCCGCGTCCGTTGAGAGGTCATACCAATGCCGCGTGGATCCGCCATCATGTATTCTTATCGGTCAGCCAACGGGCAACACCATCAATGGCATCGTAACGGGTTAAATCAATCTGCAATGGGGTCACGGAGACGGCACCGCGGCGAATCGCATCAAAATCGGTACCGGGACCGGCATCCTGCTCAGCACCTGCAGGGCCAATCCAGTACATCGGCCGGCCGCGCGGATCTTTTTCACGAATAATTGGCTCGGCTTTGTGACGATGACCCAGACGGGTACTTTCAAAGCCGATAATTTCTTCAATCGGCAGATCCGGCACATTCACATTCAAAATCGTATCGGCCGGTAATGACGCTTTGCTGAGCCGTGTGACTAATTGCTGCGCGACCCAGCCGGCTGTTTCGTAATGTTTGCCGTCAAAACTGGCCAGTGAAATGGCAATGGCCGGCAAACCGAGAAAGCGTCCTTCCATCGCCGCGGCAACGGTACCGGAATACAGCACATCATCGCCCAGATTGGCACCGGCATTAATACCGGAAACGACCATATCCGGCTCTTCTTCAAGCAGACCGGTAATCGCTAAATGCACACAGTCCGTTGGCGTACCTTCAACCCGGTAAATGCCATTGTCGAGGCGATCCAAACGCAGGGGATTTTCCAGTGTCAGCGAATTACTGGCGCCGCTGCGGTTGCGATCCGGTGCCACGACAGTGATTTCGCCACAATCTTTCAGCGCATTGGCCAAAGTATGTAGTCCGCGCGCCATGTAGCCATCATCATTACTGATCAGAATTTTCATGCGTTTTCGCTTGCCAGGTCCGTAGGTAAATTGGCGTTTATCTTAGCAAGAATGCCCAAGGCTTGTTTACCTTTCATCTTCAACACTGATGTAATTTGAAAGGTAAACAAGCCCTATTACCCGTCAGAAAAAAGGGCATGAAATCATGCCCTTTTTGGTTTTTTTGTTAACTAGCTTAGCAGCTGATTTTTGGACTGGCCGCCACCGTAACTGAAAAACTGCATCGGTTCACCACCCTTGGTGATTTTTACCGCACAATATTTGAACTCGGGGATTTTTGCCGCCGGGTCCAGCGCTGCATTCGACAGTTTGTTAACTGCTGCTTCGTAATAACAAAACGCCATAAACACTGCGCCAGTGGGCACTGCCAAATCCGCCCGCGCCGACATCGATATTTCGCCGCGTCGGGTAGACAGTGTAATCAGCTCACCCGGTTTCACGCCAAGTTCATCAAGGGTAATCGGATTTAACGTGGCGACCGCTTCCGGCTCCAGCGCATCCAGTACATTCGAACGCCGAGTCATCGACCCGGTATGCCAATGCTCCAGCATACGACCGGTTATCAGCACAAACGGATATTCGGCATCAGGTCTTTCGTCTGGCGGCACGATATCGGCGGGTACAAATTTACCAAGACCATTTTCGCGTGGAAAATCTTCTTTAAAGATAATGGCATCGCCGGGATCACCCTCGTTAAAGCACGGGTAAACCACAGCGCCTTCTTTTTCCAGACGTTCCCAAGTAATCCCTGCCATATGCGGTACGGCTTTACGGATCTCAGCAAATACTTCCGAAACATGCTGATAATTCCAGTCAAGGCCCATACCTTTCGCTATCTGTTCAATGATCCACAAATCCTGACGGGCATCACCCGGTGGAGCCAACGCCTGACGACCGAGCTGCACTTGTCGATCCGTATTGGTGAAGGTACCGGTTTTTTCGGGAAAGCCAGACGCCGGCAAGACAACATCCGCGAGATAGGCCGTTTCGGTCAGGAAGATATCCTGTACCACCATCAGATCTAATTCGGCCAATGATTGGCGGGCATGATTAACATCCGGATCAGACATCGCCGGGTTTTCACCCATGACATACAAACCTTTCAAGTTGCCGGCATGAATAGCATCCATGATTTCGACAACGGTCAGACCGGGATTCGGATCCAGCGGGCTGTTCCAGAGTTTTTCAAAATACTCACGAGCGGTGTTATCGCCAACCGGCTGATAATCCGGGAATACCATCGGGATCAGACCCATATCCGATGCACCCTGCACATTATTCTGTCCACGCAATGGATGCAGGCCGGTGCCGGGACGACCAATCTGACCAGTCATCAATGCCAGCGAAATCAAACAGCGGGCATTATCGGTACCGTGGACATGCTGGGAAATCCCCATGCCCCACAAAATCATCGACGCTTTGGATTTGGCGTATAACCGTGCCACTTCACGCAGCGTTTCGGCCGGAATACCGCAAATCGGTGACATCGCTTCCGGTGAATAGGCTTTGAGATGTTCTTTCATCGACTCAAAGCCTTCGGTACGGCTATTAATAAAGGATTGGTCGACCAGATTTTCTTCCACAATGACATGCATGATGGCATTCAGCATCGGCACGTCACTGCCTGGTTTAAATTGCAGCTGATAAGTCGCTTCACGGGATAATTCGGTGCCGCGCGGATCCATCAGGATCAGCTTGGTGCCTTTACGAATGGCGTTTTTCATCCATGTCGCGCCGACCGGATGATTGACGGTCGGGTTGGCACCAATCAATACAATCACTTCTGCTTCATCAACATCCGCTACCGGATTCGATACCGCACCTGAGCCTAAACATTCGAGCAGTGCCACAACCGATGAGGCATGACATAAGCGGGTGCAGTGATCGACGTTATTGGTTTTAAAGCCGGTACGAATCAACTTCTGGAATAAATAGGCTTCTTCGTTGCTGCCTTTGGCGCTACCGAATCCAGCCAGTGCATTAGGGCCTAAACTATCGCGAATGCCCATAAAGCCTTCACTGGCTTTGGCTAATGCTTCTTCCCAGGTCGCTTCACGGAAAACCTTATCCAAATCGTTGGGATCAAATTCAAAATCCGCATGCTTGGGCACGCCTTCACGGCGGATCAACGGTTTGGTCAGTCGGTGTGGATGATGTACATAGTCAAAACCATAGCGGCCTTTGACACATAAACGGCCATGATTTGCCGGGCCATCGCGGCCTTCGACGTAGAGAATTTTGTTGTCTTTAACGTTATAGGTCAGCTGGCAACCAACACCACAATACGGACAAACTGAATCCACCTGTTTGTCAGGCACCACCATGCCGACTTCATTGGCGGGCATCAGCGCGCCCGTTGGGCAAGCTTCAACACATTCACCACAAGCAACACAGGTGCTGTCACCCATCGGATCGTCTAAATCAAAGACGATCTCGGTGTGATGTCCGCGCCGAGCCAGGCCGATTACGTCATTGTTTTGTTCATCACGACAGGCACGCACACAGCGTGTGCACTGAATACAGGCATCCATATTGACGGCAATGCCCGGATGCGACAGATCGGCTTTGGGTTGTTTACGTGATTTAAAGCGCGGGGTGCTGACATTGAGTTTACCGGCCCAGTAATCGAGCTCTGAATTTAACGTATGCGGCTGTTCCGAGACATCGGCTTTCAGCAATTCCAACACCATTTTTTGCGAGTGCAAAGCCCGATCGCTATTGGTTTGCACTTTCATATCCTGGGCGGGATAACGACAGCATGATGGGGCTAAAACACGCTCACCCTCAATTTCGACCACGCAAGAACGACAGTTACCATCCTG
Organism: uncultured Methylophaga sp.; assembly: GCA_964474075.1. Taxonomy (GTDB): domain Bacteria; phylum Pseudomonadota; class Gammaproteobacteria; order Nitrosococcales; family Methylophagaceae; genus Methylophaga. Next base: position 14,540 of record CAYYRO010000032.1, on the reverse strand, counting down.
ACCCTGACGCTCGGAATAACACAGATTCGGGACTTCAAGTCCCTCACGCTGTGCGACCTGCAAAAGGGTTTCATCAGCGCGGGCACTGATACTTTTGCCATTGAGCGAAAATTGCACCAGTTCGACTTGTTCTTGCAGTTGCGAGGCCATTATTTCAGCTCCTCAGGGAAATACTTAATGACGCAGCGAAGCGGATTAGGCGCTGCCTGGCCAAGGCCACAAATTGAGGCATCGACCATGACTTGAGACAATTCTTCGAGCAGGTTTTCATCCCATTTTGGCTGTTGCATCAAATTCACTGCTTTTGATGTGCCAACACGGCATGGGGTACATTGGCCGCATGATTCGTCTTCGAAAAAACGCATGGCATTGACTGCCAGATCCCGCGCCCGATCCTGATCGGAAAACACGATAACCGCGGCACTGCCGATAAAGCAGTCATATTCATGCAAGGTATCAAAATCCAGCGGTACATCGGCTAATGATTCAGGCAAAATGCCGCCGGAAGCACCCCCGGGAAAATAACCATATAATTTGTGGCCATCCTGCATGCCACCACAATATTCATCAACCAGTTCACGTAGCGTAATACCGGCAGGTGCCAGATGCACACCGGGTTTGTTGACACGACCACTGACCGAAAAAGAACGCAGACCTTTACGACCATTCCGGCCATGTTTGGTCAGGCATTCAGGTCCTTTTTCGATAATATCGCGCACCCAATACAGCGATTCCATATTGTGTTCCAGCGTTGGTCGGCCAAACAGCCCCACCTGTGCTACATACGGTGGCCGCAAACGGGGCATGCCACGCTTGCCTTCAATGGATTCAATCATTGCCGACTCTTCACCACAGATGTAGGCACCGGCACCGCGACGTAAATAGATTTTTGGCAAATTGGGGACCGGCGGCTGGCTTTCCAGCTTATACAGTTCGACTTCGAGCATTTCCCGAATTGCCGCATATTCATCACGCAGATAAATATAAATTTCGTCGATGCCCACTGCCCAGGCGGCAATCAGCATGCCTTCCAGAAAACAATGTGGGTCGCGATCTAAATAATATTTGTCTTTAAAGGTGCCCGGCTCGCCTTCATCGATATTAACAGCCATCAATTTTGGCGCGGGTTGATCACGAACGATGCGCCATTTACGGCCTACCGGGAAACCGGCACCGCCCAAACCACGCAGGCCGGAATCTTCCATTTTGGTGAGCACGTCTTCGACCTTTATAAGGCCGTTAACGCACTGCTGATATATCTGATAACCGTTCTGATCAACATAGGTTTCAAAACGAATCGGCTCAAGATCTTCCGGATCAATATTGTTGGCAGCGACTTCAGCGGCGACTTTATCGGTATCGGCAAACTCAACCGGTTGCATGCCGACCACAGCAACAGGCGCTCTATCACAACGGCCAATGCAAGGCACCCGTTGGATCCGGACCTGGTCTCCCATGCCCTGCTCCAGTGATTCAATCAATGGATTAGCACCGAGCATTTCACAGGTCATCGAATCACAAACCCGTACCGTCAATTGTGGCGGCGGGGTTTCGGTTTCTTTAATGACATCAAAATGATGATAGAACGTGGCAACTTCGTAGACTTCAGCGCGCGAGAGCTTCATTTCATGCGCCAGCGCCACCAGATGCGCAGCCGAAATATGTTTGTAGGTGTCCTGGATTTTATGCAAATGCTCAATCAGCAAGTCTTTACGCCGTGACTCATCACCGAGTAAACCCTGCACTTCGGCGAGGGCTTGCATGTCAACCTGACGACCTTTGCTAACCGCTCTGGATTTTTTCAGGCCCTTGCCTGATTTGTGGACACTGATAGGCTGTCCGCTCATGTTTGCCTCTTTACAGTCTGCTGCCGATGACATCGGTGCCATCAATCAAAAACAACGAAACTACCATGCTGGTAGTTGCTTGTGAAGCAAGATTCATCATTGTTAGGCAAGCAGTATGGTAATAAGGTTTCAGACTATTACGGGCTTTGGTCTGCATACCATCAGCTTTGCACCATGAGGATGCAAAACCAGGCCGTTCATGAATAACTGATGGAGGTTTCGCGCAACAATTGCCTCATCATTGTGCACTTGCCCAAATTTGGCTCCAAAAAAAGCCAGCTAAATGCTGGCTTAAAAAAAGATTATAAGATACTTGTTTAAATGCTCAGCAGCATTTTCTGATGCTGATTTGCGCTATTTAAAACGCTTTTCGCGTACTTCCTGCAGCCACAAATCATGATGTTGTTCGGCCCAAACAGTATCAACATGACCGGTGGTCATGCCTTCCAGCGCCCCCTCGGTGCCCAGTGTGCCGATATAAATATGACCGAGCGAAAAAGCCATCAATACCATTGCGGTCAACAAATGAATCAGATGGGCGACAATAATAACTTCCCGTTCCTGACCAAAATTAGGAAAATCCAGCACCAGGCCGGAGAAACACAGCGCCACACCGGCGGTAGCCAGCGTCCAGAACCAGACTTTTTCACCACCATTAAATCTGCCGGCAGATGGATGTTTGTCGCCGACCATGCCACCAAAATCTTTAAACCACTGAATATCCACTTTGGTAAAAAAGTTGTCTTTAAACCATTTAACCAAAATGATAAATAAAGCCACCATAAACACGGGCCCTAATAAATTGTGTACCCATTTAGCGGCCGTGGCATAAGCCGAAAAACCGGGATAACCCAGAACGGGGATCAACACAATACGGCCATACAATAAACTCAAACCGGTAATGGCCAGCAGAATAAACAAAGTGGCGGTCGTCCAGTGCAAACGGCGTTCATTTAACGTCCACCGCTCGACGGTTTCACCACTTCGAGGGTGGTTAATTTTTACCTGACCGCGCCATAGATAAAAAGCAGCAATCGCAATAAGGGTAAAGCTCAGCAACCAACTGCCATAGGTTGCCATTGGGCCGTTACGTAACTGCCGCCAGTTCTGCCCGGCACCCTGGATCAATTCATTGGCTTCCTGGCCTGTGACGGTTGTGACACCTTCAACATTTTGCCGCGCCTGCCGCCAGGTATCGGAACGGGGATTGGTTTCTTCTGCAGCCGTATCGGACTCTGTCATGCTGACATACAAGTAACCACTGAGCGGCATCAGAACAATAGCCAGGAGTATCACCACCATGGCGATGATCGATTTACGTTTACGATTGGCAACAGCAGCGTTAGCAGACATGCAGACTCCGGTTAACGATCCGTTTGAACCTGTTTAAAACGTTGCTCAAGCACATCAGCACGTTCTTCAGCAGACATCGCGTGTTTATCTTCGCTGCCTTTATAGACACCCGCTTCGTGCAATGTGACATCGGTATCTTCATAGCAGGCACTGAGCAATAAGGCTGCAAACATCAGGCTTAACAGTTTCATCATTAATCCTTGTAAGCGGTATCCCAGCCCCAGGTATCTGGACGGCCACCACGACGTACTACCCGGCTGCGGAATAAATCAGCAACGATGTCGCCATCACCGGCCAACAAGGCTTTGGTTGAACACATTTCTGCGCACAATGGCAATTTGCCTTCGGCTAAACGGTTACGGCCGTATTTTTCGACTTCGAGAGCAGAGTTATCTTCTTCAGGACCACCAGCACAGAAAGTACATTTATCCATTTTGCCACGGGCACCAAAAGCGCCTTCCTGCGGATATTGTGGCGCACCAAACGGGCAGGCATAAAAGCAGTAACCACAACCGATGCAAATATCTTTATCATGCAGCACCACACCATCATCGGTGGTATAGAAACAGTCGACCGGGCATACCGCTGCGCACGGCGCATCTGAGCAATGCATACATGCCACAGAAATCGATTTTTCACCGGGAATACCATCATCAATGGTCACCACTCGGCGGCGGTTAATACCCCACGGCACTTCATGTTCATTTTTACAGGCAGTAACGCAGGCGTTGCATTCGATGCAGCGCTCAGCGTCACAGAGAAACTTCATTCTTGCCATTATTCAGAATCCTCTTGTGTTCAGGCAGCGCGGACGCGGCATAAAGAAACTTTGGTTTCCTGCATCATCGTCACCGAATCGTAACCATAGGTATAGACAACATTACAGGACTCACCGAGAACATATGGATCAGTACCCACCGGGTATTTGTCACGCAAACTTTCACCCTGATAATGACCACCAAAGTGGAATGGCATAAACACCACACCACGTTCAACACGTTCCGTGACCATGGCCATGACTTTAATGGAGCCGCCTTCAGGGCCATCAACCCAGACCTGTTCACCATTTTTAATGCCGTTATCATTGGCATCGGCCGGATTGATTTCGATAAACATATCCTGCTGTAATTCGGCCAGCCATGGATTAGAGCGGGTTTCGTCACCACCGCCTTCATATTCAACCAAACGGCCACTGGTCATAATCAACGGGAAGTCTTTACTGAAATCCTGCGCCTGAATCGAACCATAACGGGTCGGCAAACGATAGAAACTCCGGCGGTCTTCATAAGTCGGGTATTTTTCAACCAGGTCGCGACGTGGGGTATACAACGGCTCACGGTGAATAGGCACCGGATCCGGGAACTGCCAGACTACGGCACGGGCTTTGGCGTTACCAGCCGGGGATAAACCATGTTTAATGGCAACCCGCTGAATACCACCGGAAAGATCCGTTTTCCAGTTTTTACCTTCGGCTTCCAGTTTTTCGGAAGCCGTTAAATCATCCCACCAGCCCAGCTCTTTGAGCATTTCGGCACTGACTTCAGGATAACCGTCTTCGATTTCGCTGCCAGCTGACCAGGAACCTTCAGCCAACAAATTTTCGCCATTATGTTCAAGACCAAAACGCGCCCGGAAAGCACCGCCGCCCTCAGCAACGGGTACTGAAGTGTCATACATGATGTGGGTGCCCGGATGTTTCATTTCTCCCGTGCCCCAACATGGCCATGGCAAACCGTAAAACTCACCATCGCAGGGGCCACCCTGGGCTCGCAATGTGGTTTTATCAAAGGTATGCAGATTTTCAACCTGCAGTTTCATTCGTTCTGGCGTCTGGCCGGTATAACCCACTGACCACATGCCACGATTATACTCGCGGGTGATATCTTCGATGATCGGCTCTTCACCAACGACCACAATGTTTTTGCACAACTCTTTTTCAAAGCCAAATTTCTTGGCAAATTTGTACATGATGATGTGATCAGGCTGCGATTCAAACAGCGGATCCATCACTTTAAAGCGCCACTGTACTGAACGGTTTGAGGAAGTCACTGAGCCCTGCGTTTCAAACTGTGTGGTTGCCGGCAATAAATAAACACCATCAGTGCGATCATGCATGACGGCAGAAACGGTCGGAAATGGATCAACAATGACCAGCATATCCAGTTTTTCCATTGCCTTTTTCATTTCCGGGCCACGGGTCTGACTGTTTGGCGCATGACCCCATAACACCATCGCTTTAATGTTATCGTTTTGATCGATGTTGTCTTTATCTTCCAGAACACCGTCAATCCAGCGCGACACGGTAATGCCATTGGTGTACATCGGGCTGAGTTTTTTGCCGTCAACTTCTTCGTAAGTGCGCTGGTCAAAGCGGTTTTTCAGCCAATCCAGATCGATATCCCAAACCCGTGCCCAGTGTTGCCAGGCTTCTTCAGCAAGACCGTAATAACCGGGCAGGCTGTTAGAAACCACACCAAAATCGGTTGCGCCCTGAACATTGTCATGACCACGGAAAATATTGGTACCACCACCGGAAACGCCCATGTTACCCAATGCCAGCTGCAACACGCAGAGTGCACGGGTATTACTGTTACCGACAGTGTGCTGCGTTATCCCCATACACCAGATAACGGTGCCGGGCCGGTGTTCAGCCATCGTTTTCGCGGCCTGATAAACATCGGCTTCTTTTGCGCCGCAGGCATTTTCAACTTTATCGGGTGTCCAATTGGCCACTTCGGCACGGATCTCATCCATACCGTAAACGCGCTGCTCGATAAAACTTTTATCTTCCCAGCCATTCTGGAAAATATGCCAGAGCATGCCCCAGATAAACGGAATATCGCTGCCGCTGCGAATACGGATGTATTGATCAGCATGTGCAGCAGTACGGGTGAAGCGTGGGTCGACAACAATAATTGGTGCGCCGCGTTCTTTACCACGGAAAATATGCTGCAATGACACCGGATGCGCTTCGGCCGGGTTAGCGCCAATGATAAATATCGCTTTGGAATTGTGGATATCGTTGTAGGAGTTGGTCATCGCACCGTAACCCCAGGTATTGGCTACCCCGGCAACCGTGGTCGAGTGACAGATACGCGCCTGGTGATCAACGTTGTTGCTGCCCCATAGCGCAGCAAATTTACGGAATAAATAGGCCTGTTCATTGCTGAATTTGGCGCTACCTAACCAGTAAACAGAATCAGGACCGGCCGCTTCCCGGATATCGAGCATTTTCTGGCCGATTTCTTCAATGGCTTCTTCCCAGCTCATTCGCTGCCATTCGCCATTGACTTTTTTCATCGGGTATTTCAGGCGTTTGTCACCATGACCATGCTCACGGACTGATGCGCCCTTGGCACAATGTGAACCCAGATTGAACGGATGTTCAAAACTGGGTTCCTGACCGATCCAAACACCATTTTGTACTTCAGCAACAACACCACATCCGACACTGCAATGTGTGCAAACGCTGTTAACTTTTTTGATCTCACCTTCATCGTAAGTCTGCTGACGACTATCCGCTGCTTCGGCTTTTTCGATCATTGCAGTGGGTAGCAGACTCATAAAAGCAGCACCACCGGCCGCTATTCCTGAGCCTTTCAGAAATGTCCGGCGGTTAATACCCGAAGGCCGGCTGATGATAGCGGCAGGATCTCTTTTGATTAATTTCATGGCAGCAATCTTTTAAAAATCTGCGGTTTTGTAGAAAGTATCTACATGCTGAGTGTGCTGATAGCCTTTGGAAGCTTGCGGTTTAACAGTCGTTTGCTCAGGCTGTTTGGCAGGTTTTGCCTGGACGGCTCGGCTGCTCAGAGCGAACGCTGCAGAACCACCGGCGAGCGCCGTTAAGGTTTGCAAAAATTGTCTGCGCGATGATGAAGACTGCTTACTCATGAGGCTCTCCGGATCAAATAACAGCAAATGGCGACAGATGCTACGCGTCATTGCGACAACTGAATGTGTATGAATTATCCCGTATAAAGCCTTTTCCGGCAAGGCGGAATAGGTGTTTAATCGTCTGAAAATCGCTGTATTTCATCGCTAAAAAACTGTTGACCAAACACGGCCACGGCCGCATAAAAATTAGCGCTGGGTGCCTTTTGCAAATCGGCAAAAAAACGCAGTAACCATTGGCCCATATGCTGATTAAAAAACTGTTCGGCGGTAACGACCGGTGTCCCATTTGCGGTCAGAATCAGTCGCATCACATCACACAAAGCAGCAACATGGTCTTCGGGTTCTTTTTTATCAACCTGGCGGACAAGTCCCAGCTTGCCGAGATCAGCACGCAAATCGGCTAATGGTTTTTCATTCAAAAACCCGGTCTTGTAATAGGACGCATAAGGAATCACCTCGCCATGCGTCAGCCCGATAAACAAATGATGATATTCACGTGACTGCGCGTCGGCACTGGTATTTTTTGCGGCGGCAATGAGTTGCTGCCAGGCTATTCCCATCGCGGCATCCGGCGATTCAACCTGTAAGGCAGCAATATTACCGAGTAAATCAGCATCAGCAGGTTTAGCCAATAAAACCGCCAGCAAAGCATAAATTTGCCCACGCCACTGGGCGGATTCTTGTTGATCGTCTTGCATAGTTATCCTCGACGAAACTGCGCTTTAACACGGCAGTCTTCACACATTTTTAAATTATCCAGCGCGCCGCCCTGAAACATCGGATGGTCTTTTAATTTAGCAGTAATGGTGTCGATCATTTTTTGTGTAGCAAATGGTTTGTTGCAACTGATGCAATGAAACACCGGCTCTTCATGCAACAAACGTTTTTGCCGGGCTTGTTCGCGGTCAAATAAATAACGTGGTGCAAGGCTAATCACATTTTCCGGACAGGCGGTCTCACACATGCCACATTGCACACAGAGATCTTCAATAAAATTCAGTTGGGGTTTATCGACACCATCGACCAGCGCACCCACCGGACAAACCGACACACAAGACATACAAAGCGTACAGCCCTTGGCATCAACTTTTATCTCACCAAATGGAGCCATGTCGGTAAGCTTCAGTTCGGCAACCGGCGATGGTGCCTGCTGATGCAAATGCGTTAAGGCCATATGGCTGACCCGGCGCTTTTCATCCAAACCGGCAAAGTTGGCTGTGGTTTCTAAATTAACTTTTGGCTGCTGACTAAGGTGATTTTTTAACTCTGGCAACCGCTGACCATGAAACCAGCTTATCGCCGCTGGATAACCCAGACCAGTAACCAGATCATTGGCCAGGTCGATTTGCTGTTGTAACGCCTGCCAGTCATGGTCACTATGGCTACCGGCATCCCAGACAGTAATATTGCTAACGCCATAAGCCAGCGCCGCCAACCAGAATGGCAGGCCCAAAGCACCGATTTCTTCGATCGAAAACGGGATGACTGTTGCGGGCAATTGTTCAGCATAAACCGCCAGCAATTGCTCGCCCTGCAAGGTATCGTGGATCAGTAATTGGGCCGGCTTAGTTTCCAGCGTCACATACTGCTTGAGCATGTCACGCAGCCGATCCAGACTTTGATCCAGGGTGGGCACCGCATAACTGATGGCGCCCGATGGACAAACAGCCGTACAACTGCCACACCCCTGACAAAGATTGGGATTCACCTGAATGCGTTCACCAGCAGATTGAATCGCTTCTGCAGGGCAGGCATCAAGACATTGTGTACAGGCCGTAATGCCTCGTCGCTGGTGGGCACAGATTGACGCTTTGTAATTAAAATATTTCGGCTTATCAAAAACGCCGACCAGCTCCGGCAACTGCTGTAATGCTTCGGCTAAGGCCTGTTGATTTTCACCGGGCGCAAAATAACCAATCGGTGGCACTGTAACGGACAGTAACGGCTCGCTGTTTAAATCCAACAACAGATCATATTTTTGCTGTACGCCAGCGATAACAACGCTAAAAGCACCCAACCAGCCGGTTAATTCGCTGAGTTCGCCTTTTAAAGGGGTAACGGTTTGCCCGGTCGTTAATTCGCCGCCGTCAGTAACCAACACCTCAATGACCAACCCCTGACAATGACTGGCAACAGCATTGATTTTTTCAGCCGGGCCGACAATCAATAGACGTCCGGCGGACTCAAAGCTGACCCATTCTTCAGGTTCAAAAGCCATGGTCCCGGCTTCAATAACGGCGTTATGCAAGTTTGTTGTCCTCAGCGTCTGATATGTCGGGTTTCGTTGTTGGTTGTTTATCGGAATCGGCTTCCACAGCCGCCGCTAACTGCTCAGCCTGTTTTTCCAGCAGACGGCGCATTTCGTGAGTGACCACGTCACCCAGTTTGGCAAAGTTATGATAATTATAATCACGCTCGTATTCATCGAGCCCGTCAGGTTGACCAATACCGGGTTTTTGAAAAATATCACGCAGTGCCTGACGACGGCTGGTCTTATCCAATTCGGGATCTTGCCAGGCAGGTCGCTCTGAAGCGCCAATTTCCTTTGGGTTTGCTTCCGGTTGTTCGACCGGTGTTTCTGCTGAAACCAGCTCAACCTGGCTGTCATCTGGCTTATCGGTTTGCTGATCTGCTTTTTGCAGTTTGCGAGATGACCAGCGCGATAAAAAACCGCTGTCATTGCTTTGCATTGGCAGCCTCCGGGTCATTTTCATGCCAGCGTTTACGTCGACGTTTTTTGGGTTGTTGTGGTTGGTAATGGGCGATCACAAAATGTTCCAGCCAAACACACAAAACATCCGGCAAGGGTGCATCAAAGACTTTTTCACCGGCTTCCATATATGAAGCCGCTTCATCAAAATCGACCGTCAACAATACTGGCTGTATAGCTTGGTCGTTATCACGGCAGACCAGATACACTTTGGCTTGTTTTGCCGTTAAATTAACGTAATAACTTTCACAAAACTGCCGGTATAACTGTAAACGCAGGCTGGTCAGCGTGATGATTTCGCCTTGCTGCCGGGCCGTTTCTATTTCGACATCAGTTAGCCCCGGAACGATGCCGAGCAAACGCCAGCTGGATTTGGCCCAACGATGCTTGCTGGGCTGTTTCAGCAATAATGCAGAAACATCAAAATGATCGGCAGGTGCATCAGGCATCGGAGTTAATGGGGTTAATTTCACCCCTTTATGTTAACAAATATCCGAGTATTTTACTCAGCTACCGTGACCTCACTGACCTTTTGCAATCCCCGCGGTAATTTATGACCGCGTTTGCCTCGCTCACCGGCATAATGCGCCAAATCAGCGGGTTTCAAAGTCAAATGGCGGCGACCGGCATGCAGCGTCAGACTGTAATCCTGCGGAATTAATGTCACCGATTGCAGCCATTCCTGCCCTGCAGTGAAACGTGCTGAGGTGATATTAATCAGTCGAACGCCTTTACCTTTATTCAGCTCCGGCACTTCGCCAACCGCAAACACCAGTAGCCGGCCATCACCGGCAGCAACGGCCAGTTGCAAATCTGCTTTATCGGGTATTACCTGCGGCGGTAATAATTCTGCACCTTCAGGTAAGTTAAACAGCGCTTTACCGGCTTTATTTTTGGCCAGCAAATTATCAAATGGCGTGACAAAGCCGTAACCCGCCGTATTGGAGAGCAGCACTTTCTGGCTGCTTTCGGCGGCAATGACTGACACAAATCGCACTTCAGGCGGTGATTGTAAACGGCCACTTAGCGGTTCACCCTGACCACGCGCTGATGGCAAGGTGTGCGCTGGCAATGAATAACTGCGTCCGGATGCATCCAAAAAGACGATTTGCTGATTGCTGCGGGCTTTGACCGACGCCAGATAACGATCACCGGTCCGGTAATTCAGCGTCACCGGATCGACATCATGGCCTTTGGCCGCACGCACCCAACCACTGGCCGACAGGACAATCGTTAATGGCTCGGTTGGTAATAATTCGGTATCACTGAGCGCTTTGGCAGCTTCCTGCGGTTTGATCTGACTGCGCCGCTCGTCGCCATATTTTTCGGCATCGGCGGTCAGCTCTTTACGAATTAGGGTTTTCAGGCGGGTTTCAGAGCCGAGTAATTGTTCGAGGGTTTTGCGTTCTTTACTGAGTTCATCCATTTCGCCCTGGATTTTCATTTCTTCCAGTTTGGCCAAATGCCGTAAACGCAGTTCCAGAATTGACTCTGCCTGTCTGTCCGTCAAATTGAAACGGGCCATCAGCTCAACTTTGGGCTCATCTTCATGACGAATAATGGCGATGACTTCATCGATATTCAGATACGCAATCAGCAGGCCTTCCAGCACATGCATGCGATCCAGAACTTTATCGAGGCGGAACTGCAAACGGCGGGTAACAGTTCGGATCCGGTAAACCAGCCACTCGCTGATAATGTCGTGCAGGTTTTTGACCTGCGGCCGACCATCCAGACCAATCATATTCATATTGACGCGATGACTGCGTTCCAGATCGGTGGTGGCAAACAAATGCGACATCAAACTATCAACATCAACGCGATTGGAGCGCGGCACAATAACCAGCCGCACTGCATGTTCGTGATCAGACTCATCGCGCAAATCAGCGACCATTGGCAGCTTTTTGTTATTCATCTGCGCAGCGATCTGCTCCAGCACTTTGGCACCGGATACCTGATACGGCAGCGCATCGACAATGATTTCGTTGTCTTCCATTTTGAAACAGGCGCGCTGGCGAATCGAGCCATGGCCGGTTTCATAAATTTTGCGAATATCAGCTTTTGACGAAATGATTTCGCCGCCGGTTGGGAAATCCGGCCCGGTCACCAGTTCCATCAATTCTTCCAGAGTGGTTTTGGGGGATTTCAGCAACAATAAACAGGCATCTACGACTTCCCGCAGATTATGCGGTGGAATATCGGTGGCCATACCGACAGCAATACCTGTTGCGCCGTTGAGCAATACGTTGGGCAAACGCGCCGGCAATAATTCCGGCTCATCCATGGTGCCGTCAAAATTGGATACCCATTCCACAGTGCCCTGGCCCAGCTCACTGAGCAATGTCTGCGCATACGGGGCCAGCCGGGCTTCGGTATAACGCATGGCGGCAAATGATTTGGGATCATCCATCGAGCCCCAGTTGCCCTGACCGTCAATCAATGTGTAGCGGTATGAAAACGGCTGCGCCATCAATACCATGGCTTCATAACAGGCGGAATCACCATGCGGATGGTATTTACCGAGTACATCACCCACGGTGCGCGCCGATTTTTTATGTTTGGACAGTGCACTGAGACCCAGCTCCGACATGGCATAAATGATCCGCCGTTGTACCGGTTTCAAACCATCAGCCAGATGCGGTAAAGCCCGATCCAGAATGACGTACATGGAGTAGTCTAAATAGGCTTTTTCCGTGAATTCACGAAGCGGCTGCTGCTCCAGATCATCAATGATTGTGCTCATGTAAATCTCTCAATTAGGCTAGATGGTTGCCAAGTCGCCGTGTTGTTCCAGCCACACCTTACGATCTGATGCGCGTTTCTTAGCCAGC
>CAYYRO010000032.1:0-1802 GCA_964474075.1 uncultured Methylophaga sp. | reverse complement strand
GTCGCCGTGTTGTTCCAGCCACACCTTACGATCTGATGCGCGTTTCTTAGCCAGCAGTTTATCCAGCATCATAAATGTATCGTCTTCGGCATCAATGGTCAGCCTGACCAGACGACGGGTATCCGGTGCCATGGTGGTTTCCCGCAATTGCAGCGGATTCATTTCACCCAAACCTTTAAATCGCTGGGTACTGACTTTGCCTTTGATTTTGTCGCGCTCGATCCGCTCTAAAATGATTTGGCGTTCTTCATCATCGAGGGCGTAAAACACTTGTTTACCAACATCGATACGGTACAACGGTGGCATTGCCACACAGATATGACCGGCCGTCACCAATGGTGCAAAATGACGGACAAACAAGGCGCACAACAAGGTCGCGATATGCAGACCATCTGAATCGGCGTCGGCAAGGATGCAAATCTTACCGTAACGCAAACCGGTTAAATCATCTGAGCCCGGGTCAACACCAATGGCCACGGCAATATCGTGTACCTCTTGCGATGCCAGTACCTGTGAAGCATCCACTTCCCAGGTATTCAGAATCTTACCCCGCAACGGCATGATTGCCTGAAACACGCGATCCCGGCCCTGTTTGGCACTACCACCGGCCGAATCCCCCTCAACCAGAAATAATTCGGTTCGGGTCGGATCCTGTGAGGTACAGTCAGCCAATTTGCCGGGTAAGGCCGGACCTGATTGGACGCGTTTACGGACGACTTTTTTAGCTTGTTTTAACCGTGACTGGGCATTGCTAATCGCAAGTTCAGCAATTTTTTCACCATCTTCAACATGATGATTCAGCCATAAACTAAAAGCATCTTTGACGGCGCCAGTAACAAACGCTGCACATTGCCTCGATGACAACCGTTCTTTGGTCTGACCGGAAAACTGTGGATCTTCAAGCTTCACCGACAGCACGTAATTACAGCGCTCCCAGATATCTTCAGCTGATAATTTCACGCCGCGCGGCAACAGGCTGCGAAACTCACAAAACTCTCGTAATGCCTCCAACAAACCACTGCGCAGGCCATTTACATGGGTGCCGCCCTGCGCCGTTGGGATCAGATTGACATAGCTTTCGGCAATCACTTCTGCTGGCTCTAATTGCCACATCAACGCCCAGTCCACTTCCTGATTGGCATCGGCAAAATGGCCAACAAACGGTTTCGCCGGCACACAAGGCATGTCGGTCATGGCATTGGCAAGATAGCTGTTAACACCATCTTCATAACACCAGCTATCGCTTACTTTTTCGCCGCTGCTGTAATCATCAAAGGTGACCACGAGGCCAGGACACAAAACGGCTTTAGCACGCAGCACATGGCGCAGACGTGAGACTAAAAATTTGGGAGCATCAAAAAAGCTGACATCCGGCCAAAAGCGGACACTGGTACCGGTATTTTTTTTACCGACGGTACCGGTTTCGCTGAGCGGTTCAATCAGATTGCCGTTGGCAAAAGCAATTTGGTAACTGATGCCATCACGACGAATAGCAACTTCCAACCGCTTTGATAAGGCATTAACCACCGATACACCAACACCATGCAAACCGCCGGAAAACCGATAATTTTTATTGGAAAATTTACCACCCGCATGTAACCGGGTCAGGATAACTTCAACGCCGGGAACCCCTTCTTCCGGATGAATATCGACCGGCATACCGCGGCCGTCATCGATAACTTCAAGGGATTGGTCTTTGTGCAGAATGACCTGAATGGTTTTGGCGTGGCCGGCAATAGCTTCATCAACACTGTTATCGATAACTTCCTGCGCCAGATGATTTGGCCGGGTGGTATCGGTAT
>CAYYRO010000031.1:0-21341 GCA_964474075.1 uncultured Methylophaga sp. | reverse complement strand
TAATGCCCGGAAATCAAATCCAACGCTTCACGCTCCCAGCACCAGTTTTCCATAAACTGGCTGGGCAATTCGACTGCATCCCAGGCCACACCATTAATACCCGATACACCAGCCGCATCAATTTTAGTCAGCATATGATGCAATCCATGTCCAAATTCATGGAACAAGGTGGTAACTTCATCATGGGTAAACAGCGCCGGTTTATCACCAACTGGCTCTGAGAAATTACAGGTCAGAAATGCCACCGGATTCTGGATGCCATCGCGGGTTTTACGACGCACTTTGCATTCATCCATCCAGGCACCGCCGCGTTTGTGCTGACGGGCATACATATCTAAATAGAATTGGGCGCGTACTTGGCCATCGTCACCGACGATTTCAAAAAAGCGGACATCCGGATGCCAGACATCGACGTCTTTGTTTTCGCGGATATCAAGGCCATACAAGCGATTGACGACGGCAAACAGACCATTCACCACTTTATCTTGTGGGAAATACGGTTTTAATTCTTCCTGCGAAATTGAATAGCGCTGCTGACGCAGTTTCTCAGCGTAATACGTCACATCCCAGGCTTCCAGACTTTCCAGACCCGATTCCTGTTTGGCGTATTCGCATAATTCGGCGTATTCCTTTTCAGCAATCGGTTTGCTCCGCGCTGCTAAATCGCTTAAGAAGTCCAACACCTGCTGCGGTGTTTTGGCCATTTTGGTGGCCAGAGAACGTTCAGCATGGTTGGCAAAACCTAACAGCTGCGCCAGTTCATGACGCAATTGCAGAATATCCTTCATCACCTCGGTGTTATCCCACTGACCGGCGTGCGGGCCTTGATCCGATGCCTTGGTGGCAAAGGCGGTATACATTTCTTCGCGAAACTCGCGATTATCAGCGTAGCTCATCACTGGCATATACGAGGGGAAATCCAGCGTAAACAGCCAGCCTTCCAGGCCCTCGCGTTTGGCCATTTGCTCAGACATTCCAATCGTTGAAGGTGGCAGGCCTGACAGCAAACTCTCATCGGTGATGTGTTTTTTCCACGCATGAGTGGCATCAAGCAGGTTTTCTTCAAACTTGGCGCAGCGTTCGGTCATTTGTTGTGACAGTTCTTTAAAACGCTGTCGATCAGCAGGGCTTAATTCGACCCCCGACAGCCGGAAATCACGTACGGCATTGTCGATAACTTTTTTCTGGGCGGTATCAAGCTGGTCATATTCCGCGCTTTGCTGCAGCGTTTTATAGGCCTGGTACAAGTCTTCATTCTGACCTAATTCAGTACCAAACTCGCTGAGTTTTGGCAGGCAGGCATTGTAGGCTTTACGTAATTCTTCTGAATTCATTACCGAATTTAAATGGCTGACCGGTGACCAGACTTTGTCGATTAAGACGTCCAGTTCTTCCATCGGCACCACCAGCGTTTGCCAGGTGGGCTGTTGCAAACCATCCAGCGTATCTCTGACCATTTGCCGGGCCTGGGCTAAAGCATAGTCCACCGCAGGTTCAACGTGTTCCGCCTTGATCTTGGAAAAAGGCGGTAAAAATTCGTGATCTAATAATGGGTTACTCATAGCCATTTAATTCCTGTAATTAGTCATATTGCCGGTGCAATCAGGTTGCCGCGTCATATTTCTGCAACCAAAAAGTCACATCGCTGCAATAGTCTTTCGTTAGTGTGCGCTCAAGTTAAAGATAGGGGCGCATTATGCAAACACAAGTAAGTCCTAAACAAAAACTGAAAGTTCGCAGCGTCTGGATCTCAGATATTCATTTGGGTTTTCGGGGTTGCAGCGCCGAATTGCTGCTGGATTTTTTACATCATACCGAATGCGAATATTTGTATCTGGTTGGCGATATCATTGACGTCTGGGAAATGAAAAAACGCATGTTCTGGCCACAGCAACATAATAATGTCATTCGCACCTTACTCGGCAAGGCCAAGCACAACACCAAGGTCGTTTATATTCCCGGCAACCATGATGAAGTCTTTCGTGATTATGACGGCATGGTGTTTGGTAATATTGAAATCAAACATGAGGCCATTCACACCACCGCCGATAACCGCAAACTATTAATATTGCATGGCGATGAGTTTGACAGTGTGGTGAAGATTTCACCGATGCTGGCGAAAATTGGCAGTCGGTTATATGAGTTTTTGTTACGTGCCAATCGCTACGTCAATCTGATACGCCGCAAAATGGGCTTCTCCTACTGGTCGCTGGCAGCGTTTTTAAAACACAAAGTTAAAAACGCCGTGCAATACATCAGTAATTTTGAAGAAGCTGTTGCCCATGAAGCTGCTCGTCAGGGGGTTGATGGTGTAGTTTGTGGCCATATTCACCGCGCTGAAATCACCCAGTTACATGGCATTGATTATTTTAATTGTGGTGACTGGGTAGAAAGCTGCACAGCCTTGGTAGAACACCCGGATGGCCAGATGGAAATTTTGACCTGGACTGAAATGACTGCAACAACCAACGCTATTGCGCAGGCCGCCTGATGAAAATTGTTATTGTCACCGATGCCTGGGAGCCACAAGTTAACGGGGTTGTGCGGACACTGGGTAAAACCCGCGATTACCTGCAAAGCTTCGGCCATGAAGTCTGCATGGTGACACCAAAGGATTTTAAAACGATACCCTGCCCTTCTTACCCCAGCATTCGCCTCGCGTTGTTTCCCTACCGCGGCATTAAACGACTACTGAGTGAATTTAATGCCAACGCTGTCCATATAGCTACTGAAGGCCCGCTGGGGCAGGCCGCGCGGCGCTGGTGTTTGCGTCACAACGTCCAGTTCACTTCGTCTTATCACACCCAGTTTCCGGAATATTTACGCCTGCGGGCACCGATTCCGCTGGGCTGGAGTTATGCATTTTTAAGACGCTTTCATAAACCGGCAGTCCGCACATTGGTGCCAACTTCATCTCAACAAAAGCGCCTTATCGAACGTGGTTTTAAAGGGGTAGAAGTCTGGGGCCGCGGTGTCGATACCAGTATTTTTAAAGCTGATAATCCGATTCCACTGGATTTGCCCAGACCGATTTTCGTCAATATGGGCCGGGTTGCCGTTGAAAAAAATATTGAAGCTTTTCTGGATCTGGATTTACCCGGCAGCAAGCTGGTTATTGGTGATGGCCCGGATCTGGCAATGCTGAAAAAGCGCTATCCTGCAGTAACGTTTGCCGGTGCCAAATTCGGCGAGGAACTGGCCAGCTATTTGGCTGCCTGCGATGTTTTTGTATTTCCCAGTAAAACCGATACATTTGGGCTGGTTATTTTAGAAGCCATGGCCTGCGGCCTGCCGGTCGCAGCTTATCCGGTAACCGGGCCGGTTGATATTATCGAAAACGGCAGCACCGGTATTGTTAATAACGATTTAAAAGTCGCCGCAAGACAAGCTTTAGCACTGAACAAAGCCGATTGTATCCATTATGCCAGCCTCAATAGCTGGACCGCTTGCAGCCGCGTGTTTGAGTCAATGATGTTCGATAATACGCCGCAAACCCGAGATACATTTTCCGCTCAGTCAATGGGCTAAAACTGAAATATCGTTGTAATTACGCCACATTAGCGTTTAGTTATGACATCAATACAACAGATCACTTGATCGCCGCTGAGCCCGCGTGAGATTATTTGCCGAACACTGTGAATTTTTTTCAGGGATCGGCCAATGACTTACTTTTTTTCTGCGCGCGCCATGGCATTGATTGCCACGCTGGCTTTTTTAAGCGGCTGCGCCAGCACCTACAATAATCCGCAAGATCCCTATGAAGGCTACAACCGGGCGATGTACAAGTTTAATGACACGCTGGATAAAGCCATTATTAAACCAGTGGCGCAAGGTTACGATGTTGTCGTGCCAGATCCAATCAGCTGGGGTGTCAGTAACTTCTTCAGCAACCTGAATGAAATCACGGTCATTATTAACGATTTATTGCAGGGTAAATTCCAGCAAGCCGCCCATGATGCCGGCCGTTTCGGCTTGAACAGCACAGTCGGTGTGTTTGGTATTTTTGATGTTGCCGGCCATGCGGGTTACAAGAAAAATAACGAAGATTTCGGTCAGACTTTAGGTGTTTGGGGTGCTGAACCAGGTGCATACGTAGTGTTACCTCTGTTTGGACCACGTACTGTGCGTGACTCATTTGGTCTGGTCGGCGATATGTTTACCGATCCGGTAATGTATGTGGAGGGTGATGATGCTCGTCTGGCACTCGCCGGTGTCCGACTGATTGATACGCGCGCCAAATATCTGGGCACCAGCAAAGTGCTTGATGAAGCAACTGATGACCAGTACGAATATATTCGAAATGCCTATCTGCAACGTCGTCAATATTTAGTTTATGACGGTAACCCGCCTAATGCCGATGATAATAACGATGACTTTGATTTGTTTGATGATATGCAATAGGTCAAAACATTGATTCAAAAAAAACCGGACGCTGTCCGGTTTTTTTTTGCCAACTGTCACTGTTGGTATCAGTAATGGCCGAGCTCACCAACGCTCAGGTATACTGAGTTCTTTGATTTTTTTGCTAATACATTTGCCCTGGAAATGACACTGGACGCTGACAAACTCACCTCACTGGCCATTGCCGTGATTGATACTGAAATCAGTGCGGTACAAGCACTCCGCGCGCGTATCGATGCGACATTTGTAAAAGCCTGCGAATTTTTATTAGCTTGTCAGGGACGTATCGTTGTTATCGGCATGGGTAAGTCCGGCCATATCGGCGGCAAACTGGCTGCGACATTGGCCAGCACCGGCAGTCCTGCGTTTTTTGTGCATCCCGGTGAAGCCAGTCATGGTGATTTGGGGATGATCACTGGTCAGGATGTGGTGATTGCTTTATCAAATTCCGGCGAAACCAGCGAAATTCTCACGATTTTGCCGCTGATAAAACGCCTCGGTATTCCCCTGATTGCCTTAACCGGCCGGCCTAATTCAACGTTGGCGCAATGTGCCAGCGCTCATTTGGATGTCAGTGTCGAAAAAGAAGCCTGTCCACTTGGCCTCGCGCCAACTTCCAGTACCACTGCCACGTTGGTCATGGGTGATGCTTTGGCGATTGCCTTACTGGAAGCCAGAGGCTTTACTGCCGAAGATTTTGCTTTATCACATCCGGGTGGCAATCTCGGCCGGCGATTATTGCTGCATGTCAGTGACATTATGCACAAGGGTAAAGCCATTCCGCAGATCCCGGAAAATGCCCTGCTCGGCGATGCCTTAATCGAAATGAGCAATAAAAGTCTGGGCATGACGGCAGTGGTGAATGATGCCGGTGAGTTAAGCGGTATTTTTACCGATGGTGATTTACGCCGCGTCTTGGCACAAACCGTTGATATCCGCACAGCTAAACTGCAAGATCATATGACCCGTAACTGTAAAACCGGCCGGCCGGACATGCTGGCCGCCGAAGCACTGGCATTGATGGATCAATATAAAATCAATGCACTGCTTATTATCAATCAACAGCAACAACTGGTCGGCGCGCTCAATATGCATGATCTGCTGCGCGCCGGTGTTGTTTAATCAGGAAAACCCATGCAAGACATATTGGCTCGCGCCAAAGAAATAAAACTGCTGATTTTTGATGTTGACGGTGTGCTTACCGATGGTCGCATTATCATCAGTGATGATGGTCAGGAATATAAGGCGTTCCACTCCCGTGACGGTCATGGCATGAAACTGCTGCAATATACCGGAGTCGAAATAGCCATTATAACGGGCCGGACTTCAAAAACCGTTGAACACCGAATGAATGGCTTAGGCATCAAACATGTGTATCAGGGGCAGCGGATAAAATTACCGGCTTATGAAGATTTATTGCATAAATTAGCTATTCCACCCGAGCAATGTGCTTATGTAGGTGATGACTGGGTGGATATGGCGATTATGAGCCGCGTGGGTCTCGCCATTGCCGTGCAGGATGCTGATGCCCGCGTCAAACAACATGCGCATTGGATCACACCTTCTTGCGGAGGTCAGGGTGCGGCGCGCGAGGTCTGTGAACTTATTATGGAAGCGCAAGGCAACTTACAGGATCAATTTGAACGCCATTTTTAATTTACCCTGGCCAATCAGGCTGATTTTGCTGGTCGCAACATTGCTGACGCTGTGGCTGCTATTTGCCAATCAACGCCCGCCGCAGCAAGCTCAGGGTGATGAACTGGTCGAGCGCACCAGTGATTACGGCATGACTGATTTTAAGATGACCGTGATGGACCTGAATGGCCAGCCACAACGTATTATTGAAGGCAGCGAAGCATCCCATTATCCGGAGGGCGATCGCACCGAAATTATCGATCCCGATGTACTGCATATCGCCATCGATGATGATGATTGGATCATGCAGTCGGATCGTGCTGATACCAGTGGCAAAGCGGAACACATTGTGCTGACTGGCAATGTTATTATCACTAATAAAGATCAGCCGGAAATACAATTACTGACCGAGTTGTTGCATCTCGATACCGTCAACAACACGGCTTACACTGACCGGCCGGTCATAATGCGCTCGCCCAATGGCGATACTCACTCAGTGGGTTTCCATGCGGCGTTGCAAGAAGAAACTATAAACCTGCACTCCAGGGTACGAGGACAATATGATGCGCCTGCTGCAAACTAGTCTGCTGTTATTTTGGCTGCCGATAACGGCCTGGGCTTTGCCAAGTGATCGTGATCAACCGATTAATATCGAAGCCGATCATGCGCAGATGGATGATGCGTCCGGGGTCGCCCAGTATAAAGGCGATGCCATTCTGACCCAGGGAACCTTGCGTATTGAAGGCGATATCATCACTTTTTACTACGACGAAAACAAACAACTGAAAAAAGCTGTTGCCGAAGGCAAACTGGCCACCTACAAACAAGTCCATAAACCCGGTGAGGCGCCTGTGCGCGCCAAGGCCTTGCGCATGGACTATCTGGCCGCTGATGAAAAAATCTATCTGATTGGTCAGGGTTATGTCTGGCAAAACGGCGATGAATTTAAAGGTAATCGCATTGAATACGACATTGCCAAAGATGTGGTATTTGCCAACTCTGGTCCGGTTGAAATTGATGGTCAAAACCAAACCAGCGGCCGCGTGCACATTACTATTCAACCACCCGGTCAGCGTGAAAAAAATAAATCACAAGCCACTCAACCAGCACCGACGCCGGTTGAGCCTATTGCTGCTCCCGCCCAAACCAGTGATACCGATTATCCAACCGGTTTAATTGATACGGCACTGAATGTACGTACCGGCCCTGGCGTGCAATATGAAAAATTATCGACCTTTGCTGCCAATACTGAAGTCTTGATCCTGACCCGGCAAAATGACTGGGCACAGGTCAAAGGCCAGATCAATGGCGAATCGGTGATTGGTTGGGTTAACCAGCGCTATATCAAAGAAAATTAAGCCCGGCTGTCTATGAGTAAACTCTTTGCACAGCAACTTGCCAAGCGTTTCGGCGATCGGCAGGTGGTGAAAAACATCTCACTGGAAGTCGAAAGTGGTGAAATTGTCGGTCTGTTAGGTCCCAATGGCGCCGGCAAAACCACCAGTTTTTATATGATTGTCGGGCTTATTCCGGTGGACCAGGGCCATATTTTCCTCGACTATCAGGAACTGACCCACGACCCTATCCATCAGCGGGCGCAACTGGGTATTGGTTATTTGCCTCAGGAAGCATCGGTCTTTCGTAAACTCAGCGTCGAAGATAATCTGAAAGCGATTATCGAAACCCGCAAAGATCTCAGTGCCGAGGCGCAGGACGATTTATTAGAGCGGCTGCTTGAAGATTTTCATATCAGTCATATCCGCAGTTCAATGGGGATGGCGCTTTCTGGCGGAGAACGCCGCCGTGTCGAAATCGCCCGCGCCCTGGCGATGGAACCAAAGTTTATTTTGCTTGATGAACCGTTTGCTGGCGTCGATCCGATTTCAGTACTGGATATTCAGGGCATTATCAAAGGATTGGCCGAACGCGGTATTGGCATTCTGATCACCGATCACAATGTCCGGGAAACACTCAGTGTTTGTCAGCGTGCTTATATTTTTAACGAAGGCGAAGTGATTGCCCGTGGCACACCCGACGAAATTCTCCGTGACAAAAAAGTACTCAGTGTCTATCTGGGCCGCGAGTTTCGACTCTAGGGTCTGGACCTTTCATAGCAACATAAACGCTGGCAGCCTATGCGCTGCTCAGGTTAAGATGCCCAAAACCTGAAAACAAGAGTGTCTATGGCCGGCTTTCTGAGATATTTGCTGCTTACCTTATTATTGTGCAGTAGCTCTGTTTATGCGGCCGAACCGCCGTTATTTATTGAAAATGGCTGGTGGCAGTGGTTGTTAGTTGGTTTCGTCTTTCTGGCAATATTGTTGATTTCAGGCTTTATCCTGAAACGTCGTCATGCCCAACAGCTCAGCCAGTTGGTTCAGCAAAAAACCGCCGAGCTGGAAGCCGAACTACAGCGTCGCAAAGCACTGGAACTGCACGCCAAACGCGAAAGTGACCGCTTGCAAACGCTGCTGGATAACACACTGGAAAGTGTTATCACCATTGATGCCGCTGGCAATATTCAACATTTCAACCATGCCTCGACTCAGCTCTATGGTTACAAGCCAGAAGAAATCATCGGCCACAATATCACCCAACTGATGCCTGCCAAATACCGGTCCATGCATGAACAAGGTATGGCGCGTTTTTTAAAAACCGAGCAGTCACAAATGATCGGTCAGGCAGTACAAGTTGAAGCACTGCATAAAAGCGGACAGATTATTCCGATTGAACTGACTTTGAGCGCTTTTCACTGGGAAGACAGTTATTTCTTCACTGGCATCGCCCGCGATATCTCATTGCGTAAAGCGGAGCATCAGGCGCTGATCGCCGCCAAAGAAGAAGCTGAAAAAGCCAATCAGGCCAAATCCGAATTTTTATCGTCGATGAGTCATGAACTGCGTACACCGCTCAATGCCATACTCGGCTTTGCGCAGTTATTAAAAAGTGATCCCAATGCGCCACTCAGTGATGACCAGCAAAGCAACGCCAATATTATTCAGCAAAGTGGCGAACATTTATTGAAGCTGATTAATGATGTGCTGGAATTATCCAAAATCGAAACCGGCAATATGGAAGTAACACTTGAGCCGGTGGAGATCAGTCAGGTAATTGCTCATTGCTTGCCATTGTTGCAATCACAGGCTGATGCGAATGAAATTCGCGTTGATATTGCACCGTTGCCCGCACAATGGGTCATGGCTGACATCACCCGGTTGAAACAAGTGCTGATTAATTTGCTCAGTAATGCCATCAAATACAATCGTCGCCGCGGCATGGTCAGTATCAGCACGGAAGTGATTCATGGACTGCAAAGACTCCGCGTCACGATTGCCGACAGTGGCATCGGTATTCCCCAGAACCGGCAGTCGAAATTATTTACCGCTTTTGACCGCTTAGGCCAGGAAAATTCTGACATAGAAGGCTCTGGCGTCGGGCTGGTAGTGACTGAAAAACTGATACGAGCCATGCATGGTTTTATCGGGTTTGACAGCCGTGAGGGCGAAGGCAGTCGTTTTTGGATTGAATTACCGTTTGCTGCCTGCCCGACAGAACATGCTGCTGAACATAAAGATCCAGAAGGTAATCGTCGCCAGCAAGTAACTGATGGGACTGTGCGAAAAGTGCTTTATATCGAAGACAACCCGGCCAATATTAAGTTAATGCAGGCCTACTTCCGCCAGCAACCTCAGTTTGAGCTGCACAGTTGCAAAATGGCTGAAACCGGCTTGAAAGTGATTCAATCGCTGCAACCGGATCTGATTTTGATGGATATCAATCTGCCCGGCATCAGCGGCCTGGAAGCGAGCCGGCAAATTCGCCAGCTACCAGCTATGCAAAAGATTCCTATTATCGCCATTACGGCTGCCGCAATGCCTTATGATCTGCAGCGCGCACAAGGGCTGTTTGATGCTTATTTAACCAAGCCTCTGGATTTTACTGAACTCGATAAACAGCTCAGTCGGCTTTAATTATTCAGTCGCCAGTGGCGGATGGCCTGGTAAATCCGGCATCAATAATCGCGGCTCGATCATCGCGCCATTGAGACTGATGCCCAGATGCAAATGCGGGCCGGTAACACGGCCGGTGGCACCAACCGTTCCAATCCGGCTGCCTTTTTTTACCTTCTCGCCTTGCTGAACATTTATCTCGTCTAAATGGCAATAAACACTGATGAGACCCTGACCATGATCGATAAAAATCGTCTTCCCGTTAAAAAAATAATCACCGGTATCAGCAACCTTACCGTCGGCCGGTGCCATGATCACCGTGCCGGTTTTAGCGGCAATATCAATACCGCCATGCGGTTTACGCGGCTCACCGTTAAACACCCGGCGCCGACCAAATAAACCACTGATACGCCCTTCCACCGGCCAGACCATTTGCCAGTCTGCTTTTTGACTGTCATCAAAGTTATTTAAAACAGCTTGGATTCGATCGGTTTCCCGATAAATACGCTTTAAAGATTGAGGATCCGGCGTCACCTGATTCTGGTCTTTAATATTGATGTGCTGGGTTGGATATTGTTTATCGGTGATATCGAAGATTTGACTGCTGCGACTCGTACCATCATCAATAGTTATTCGCTGCACGCCCGGCTTGGCATCCAGCGGAATCCCAACCAGTGCATACCAGCGCTGCTGATGCTGTGTTACCAATACCGGTTTTTGTTGATAATAAACCTCAGGTGCGGGGGCGCTGGTTTTAGGCGCGATATCAATCACTACCAGCCCACCCGGTACTGACAGCGTTTGTGGCAACGCCATCGCCAGCACCGGCAAGCTGCTCAATAGCAAAAAGCAGAATGCTTTAAACATCGTGTTTATTAATGACCTTGCAATCCAGCTTTCCTTGGTGCAAACGAATTTCCAGCGTTTGATTAACCGACACCTCAGCACTATTGGTAATCACCGCGCCATTGCTGGCATCGGTAGTAATACTGTAACCACGATCCAACGTATTTAACGGGCTTACGGCTGATAAGGTACGGATTTGCTGCGCCAGATGTTGGCGACAGGCTTGCAGCTTTCCACTCACAGTTTTCTGTAATAAAACTTGTAAGTCCTGCACACGCTGTTGACGCTGCGCGAGCTGCCGACTATGTTGCTGCAAAACCCGTTGCCAGGCACTTTGTAACTGCCGCTGACGTTCAACAAGCCGCTGTTTTTGCCGATCAATCTGCGCTTTGGGATGTTGCAGCCGCGCTGTTAAATAATCAGTTTGTTGTTGTCTGGCCTGCAAAAAGCGTTGCATTGCTGCTTGTTGCTGATTGCTCAGGCGGCGGATCATTTGCTGTTGCAGGCGCAGTTGCTGCTGGGGTTTAGGCAAACGCTGCTGCAAATAGCGAACATGTTTCTGTTGTTGGCTTAACCAACCCGTTAATTGCAAACTCAGACGTTGATAAAGCTGTTGTACATGCCGGCTTAATTGGTTGGCATCAGGCACCGCTAATTCGGCAGCCGCAGACGGCGTTGGCGCTCGGACATCGGCAACAAAATCAGCAATACTGAAATCAATTTCATGGCCAACAGCGCTGATAACCGGCAAACCACAGGCAAAAATCGCCCGCGCCACCCGTTCATCATTAAATGACCATAAATCTTCCAGCGAACCCCCACCCCGACCGACAATCAGGACATCACACTCCTGGCGCAGATCAGCCGTTTTTATCGCCTCAGCAATCAATGCCGGCGCGGTTTCACCCTGCACGGGTACCGGATATAGAATAATTTTAATTGCTGGGAAGCGACGCTTTAAGACGCTCAGAATATCGTGTACGGCTGCGCCGTCAGCCGATGAGACAATACCAATCGATTGTGGCAGCGTCGGTAACGGTTTTTTATGGGCAGTTTCAAATAAACCTTCCTGGCCCAGCCGCGCTTTTAACGCTTCATAAGCACGTTGTAAGGCACCGCTGCCCGCCGGTTCCATATGCTCAACGACCAGTTGAAATTCGCCGCGACCTTCATACATCGTGACTTTGACGCGCAGTAAAACTTGCATGCCATTTTCTGGCGTAAAGCGCAGCTGCTGATTGCGACCACGAAACATCGCGCAGCGCACCTGCGCAGCAGCATCTTTTAAGGTGAAGTAAATGTGCCCGGAACCGGGCATCGCTAAATTAGATATTTCGCCTTCCACCCACAACAGCGGAAACGAACCATCCAGCAACAGCCGGACTTCCTTAACCAGCCGGGACACCGGATAAATATCTTTGACGCTGCGCTGGGCTAATTTTGACTGCGGATCAGATGAGACAAGTGCTGCCATAAGTCCCCAAGTTCCTGATATAATTTGCCGATCATACTACAGGAAATTCAGGAACCCACCCCATGAGAATTGCGCAAGAAGCCCTGACATTTGATGACGTGCTGTTATTACCGGCCTACTCAAATGTGCTGCCGCGTGATGTCAGCCTGACCACACAGCTCACCCGCGACATTACCCTCAATATTCCACTGATTTCGTCAGCAATGGATACCGTCACCGAAAGCCGTCTGGCAATCGCCATGGCGCAGGAAGGTGGCTTGGGTATTTTGCATAAAAACATGACCATTGAGCAACAAGCCGATGAAGTTCGCCGCGTCAAAAAATTCGAAAGTGGCGTGGTGCGTGATCCGATTATTGTCAGCCCTAATACCACCATCGGTGAAGTAGTGGCTTTGACCCGTGCTCACGGTATTTCCGGTGTACCGGTTGTAGATGGTGATGATCTGGTGGGCATTGTCACCAGCCGTGATTTACGTTTTGAAACCCATTTTGACAATCCGGTCTCGTCGATTATGACTGGCAAAGACAAACTGGTCACTGTCGGTGAAGATGCCAGCCGCGAAGATGTCTTGCACTTGCTGCATAGCAACCGCATTGAAAAAGTGCTGGTGGTCGATGATAAATTTCATCTGCAAGGCATGATCACCGTAAAAGATATCCAAAAACAATCTGATAACCCTTATGCGTCCAAAGACGCTCAGGAACGTCTGCGCGTTGGTGCCGCTGTTGGTATTGGCATCGAAAGTCAAACACGTGTTGCCGCATTGGCTGCTGCCGGTGTCGATGTCATCGTTGTCGACACTGCCCACGGGCACTCTCAGGGCGTGCTGGATATGGTGCGCTGGGTCAAACAAAACCATCCTGAATTACAGGTTATTGGCGGTAATATCGCTACTGGTGAAGCTGCCAAAGCATTGGTAGAAGCCGGTGCTGATGCCGTTAAAGTCGGTATTGGTCCCGGTTCAATTTGTACTACGCGAATTGTTGCCGGTGTCGGCGTGCCGCAAATTTCTGCCATCAGTAATGTGGCTGAAGCCATTCAAGGCTCTGGCGTACCGCTGATTGCCGATGGTGGTGTGCGTTTCTCAGGTGATATTGCCAAAGCCATTGTCGCTGGCGCCCATGTCGTTATGGTTGGCGGTATGTTTGCCGGTACTGAAGAAGCGCCAGGCGAAGTCGAGTTGTATCAGGGCCGTGCTTACAAATCCTATCGTGGTATGGGCTCATTAGGTGCCATGTCACAAAAACAAGGCTCCAGCGATCGTTATTTCCAGGAGTCCAGCGAAGCCGACAAACTGGTACCGGAAGGTATCGAAGGCCGTGTGCCATTCAAAGGTAACTTGAGCCCGCTGATCCATCAGTTAATGGGCGGTCTGCGCGCCAGTATGGGTTATACCGGTAGTGCCACCATTGATGAAATGCGCAGCAAACCGGAATTTGTCCGCGTGACCGCCGCCGGGATGAATGAAAGTCATGTTCACGATGTGACCATCACCAAAGAAGCGCCGAATTACCGGGTTAGTTAAACCTGTTCCGGCCCCGAAAGGGGCCGTTTTTATTGTCAGCAAGAGAGCGTCATGAGCAGCCTTATTCACGATCACCGCATTTTAATCCTCGATTTCGGATCACAGTACACCCAACTTATCGCCCGTCGTATTCGCGAAGCCGGCGTGTTTTGTGAATTGCGTAATCCCGAGATCAGTGCTGAAGAAATACGTGAATTTAATCCCAAAGGCATCATTCTCTCGGGTGGCCCGGACTCAACCATCGGCGAAGCTGCTCCGGCAGCACCACAATGCGTATTTGAAATGGACGTGCCGGTTTTAGGGATTTGTTACGGCATGCAAACCATGGCCATGCAGCTCGGTGGCAAAGTGGAATCGTCTTCGCACCGCGAATTTGGTTATGCGCAAATCCGTGCCCGCGGTCATTCCAATCTGCTACGTGATATTGAAGATCATGCCACAGAAGAAGGTTTTGGCATGCTCGATGTCTGGATGAGTCACGGCGATCGCGTAATGCAGTTACCAGAAGGCTTTAAAGTCATTGCCAGTACTGACAGCGCACCGATTGCCGGTATGGCCGACGAAGACCGAAAATTTTATGGTGTGCAGTTCCATCCCGAAGTGACCCATACCACGCAGGGTCAGCGCATGATTGAGCGTTTTCTGACCGAAATTTGTGGCTGCGAATGCCTGTGGACGGCCGCCAACATTATCGAAGACAGTATTGAAACCATCCGCCAGCAAGTTGGTGACGATGAAGTGTTGCTGGGTCTATCCGGTGGCGTCGATTCATCCGTGGTCGCGGCATTACTGCATAAAGCCATCGGCGATCAGCTGACTTGTGTATTTGTCGATAACGGCTTGTTACGCCAGCAGGAAGGCGATCAGGTCATGGCGATGTTTGCCAAACATATGGGCATTCGCGTTATTCGCGTTGATGCAGAGGATCGTTTTCTCAATGCGCTGGCCGGTGAAAATGATCCGGAAGCCAAACGCAAAATCATCGGCCGTGAATTTATCGCCGTGTTTGATGAAGAAGCCGGCAAACTGAAAAACGTCAACTGGCTGGCACAAGGCACGATTTATCCCGATGTGATTGAATCCGCAGCGGCCAAAACCGGCAAAGCGCAAATCATCAAAACCCATCACAATGTTGGCGGCCTGCCAGAACATATGAAGCTCAAACTGATTGAGCCACTGCGGGAATTGTTTAAAGACGAAGTCCGCAAGCTGGGCGTCGAACTTGGCTTGCCGCGCGATATGGTTTATCGCCATCCGTTCCCTGGCCCGGGTCTGGGTGTGCGCATCCTTGGCGAAGTTAAAAAAGAATATGCCGATATCCTTCGTAAAGCCGATCATGTATTTATCGAAGAATTACGCAAACATGATCTTTACGACAAAACCAGCCAGGCTTTTGCGGTATTTTTGCCAGTGAAATCGGTTGGTGTGATGGGGGATGGCCGCCGTTATGATTATGTTGTGTCACTGCGCGCTGTGGAAACTATCGATTTCATGACTGCCCGCTGGGCCCATTTGCCGTACGAGTTTCTGGATTTGGTGTCACGGCGCATTATTAATGAAATCGAAGGCATTTCCCGCGTCACCTACGATATTTCCGGTAAACCACCGGCGACCATTGAATGGGAATAAGCGCCCGACATTTTTTGATTTATGGCAACGTGCAAGGCGTTGGCTTTCGCGCAGCCACTGAACAGCAAGCCAAAGACTTGCAGCTCAGCGGCTGGGTGCGCAATCTGCCGGATGGTCGGGTAGAAATTCTGGCTCAGGGCGAAGAAAAGTCATTACAAGCTTTGCAAGACTGGGCCGAACAGGGCCCACGTTTTGCGAAGGTGGCAAATGTGATGGTACAACCCGTGGCGGTTAATACTGATTTCACCCGCTTTGAGATCCGCTAAATAACGGAGCAAAACAATGGCCCAACAATTTAACCGCCAGGGATTTTTACTGCGTTTTATCTTTGCATTGATTCTGGTGTTTGTTACCTATAATCCCAGTGGTTTCAGTTACTACCATTGGACCAGTGAAATCTTTTCCAGTCCTGACCGTTCAATTACGCCGCCATTTGCATTAATCAGTGTAATTTTACTTATTGGCTGGACCATCTATTTGCGAGCGACGCTACGCTCACTCGGTGGCTTTGGACTGATTCTGGCATTTGCATTCTTTGCCATTATTATCTGGTGGCTGGTAGATTTAGGTCTGCTTGGTATTGAACGGTTTTCAGTGCTGACCTACATCATCTTGTTGCTGACATCTTTAGTGCTGGCAGTGGGCATGTCCTGGTCACACATCCGTCGGCGGTTGTCAGGTCAGGCAGATATGGATGACGTCGACGAATAAATATCGCTTGCCTGATATTCTTTGCGACCTCTGAATTGCTAATATCATCGTTGCTCGTTTACACGGAGTCTTGCCATGTCGGTACAAATTAAAAAATGGGTCAGTCATATGCTGGCGATCGCACAGGACATTGGTTTGATTATCGTCGCCATTGCCACCCTGGTCGCAGTTGGTATCGAAATTAACGTAATGATCCAAAACGGCACTGTGTTACTGACCGACTTGTTGTTGCTGTTTATCTATCTGGAAGTGCTGACCATGGTGGCGGTGTATTACCAGTCTGGAGAGCTGCCGATCAAAATCCCGTTGTATATCGGTATTGTGGCGCTGGCGCGTTATCTGATTCTGGATATGAAAAACATTGATACCTGGCGGATCCTGGGAATCACACTGGCGATACTGCTATTGGGTTTATCGATTATTGTTATTCATTATTGCAAAGGCAATTTGCTCGAGAAAGCGCTTAACAAGCACTCTGATTGAATGTCGCCCTCAATCTTCATTTGCCATTAATTTGCCGTGAACAACGTATTGCAACGTGATTGGCAACTGATGCAAATGGGACCACGATCCCTCAAATTGAAGTACCGCAAGCGTTGCCGGCCACATCACATCCGGCGCCACGGTAAAATTATTCAGTTGCTTGCCGGTCAAATGTATTAATAACTCACTCAGTCCGGGATTATGGCCGACCAGCGCCACACAGCTGGCAGTGTCCGGGACTGACTGTAAGCTTGCCATTAAATCACCGGCTTCAGCCAAATATAAACTGCCGGAAACATTTTGCACGGTATCCTGCTGGCCAAGACGCAACCTCACAATATCCGTTGTTTGCACTGTCCGCCGTGCGGCAGACACTAACCAGCAATCCGGCAATATCGCGGCTTGCTTCAACCAATCGGCGACACATCTGGATTGATTTTCACCGGTACTGGTTAAAGGCCGGTCAAAATCTTTGAACTGCGGTTGCCAGGTGGCTTTGCCGTGACGTATTAATAATAATTGTCTGACTTCAGCCATATAACTTCCTGTGAAAATTGACAAAAAAGCGCCGCAGCGGCCTAGGGCCTGTTGATCTTTCAGAGCCACCACTACTGGAGACTATTTTTTTGTCCAACAAGGCGGAAATGATGCGAGTAGTTGTTCTACATAAATCATTTACAACGCAGTTGGGCGGAAAGATAGCTAATTAATATTACGCATCATACGTCGATGCTGATACATCACCGCCGCGACCGGTCCAGTTGGTGTGGAAATACTCACCGCGCGGTGTATCGAGACGCTCATAAGTATGGGCGCCAAAATAATCACGTTGTGCTTGCAGCAAATTCGCCGGCAGACATTCACTGCGATAACCATCATAAAATGATAACGCACTACTGAAAGCAGGTACTGGCACACCTAAACTAATGGCGGTACCAACGGCTTTTCGCCAGCCCGGCAACGTATCAGTAATGGCTTCAATAAAGAAATCATCCAGCAACAGATTCTCAAGTTCTGGATTGCGGACATAGGCATCACGAATATTGCCAAGGAACCGGCTGCGAATAATACAGCCACCACGCCACATCAGGGCAATACCACCATAGTTCAGCTGCCAGCCATAGGTGGCTGCTGCTTCACGCATCAGCATATAACCTTGTGCGTAGGAAATAATTTTTGACGCATAGAGCGCATCACGGATGGCATCGACCATTTGCTGAGTATCGCCGTCAAATTTAGTCACTGAAGCCGGCAGTTTTTGTGATGCCAATACCCGCTCATCTTTTCGCGCCGATAAGCAACGGGCAAATACGGCTTCGCCAATCATCGTTAACGGAATACCGAGTTCCAGTGCATTAATGCCGGTCCATTTGCCCGTGCCTTTCTGGCCTGCAGTATCAAGAATATGATCAATTAACAGACTGCCGTCAGGTTCTTTGACTTTCAGAATATCGCGGGTAATTTCAATCAGATACGAATCCAGCACCCCTTCATTCCATTCGGCAAATACTTGCTGAATAGCATCCCCGGACATGCCGAGACCTTCGCGCATCAACTGATAAGCTTCACAAATCAATTGCATATCGCCATATTCAATGCCGTTGTGGACCATTTTCACGTAATGACCGGCGCCATCATTACCTACCCATTCACAACATGGCTCACCATCAACCTGAGCAGCAATGCTCTGAAAAATCGGTTTTACTGCGGGCCAGGCTGCAAAGTTACCACCGGGCATCAGTGACGGGCCTAAACGGGCGCCCTCTTCTCCACCAGAGACGCCGCTGCCGATAAACAAAATACCTTTTTGATGCAACTCATGGGTACGCCGGTCACTGTCATTAAACAGTGAGTTACCGCCATCAATAATGATGTCGCCTTTTTCCAGATACGGCACCAATAACTCAATAAACTGATCGACTACCGGCCCGGCTTTAACCATCAACATTACCCGCCGGGGGGCTTTCAGCGATTCGACAAACTGTTTGAGATCACGAAAGCCCAGAATATGGGTGTCTTTGGCGGGGCCTTCGATAAACTCATCAACCTTACTGGTGGTTCGGTTATAGACGGCGACGGTAAAGCCTTTATCATTCATATTCAGAACCAGATTCTGGCCCATTACCGCAAGGCCTACCAGGCCAATATCCGCTTGCCGTTTTTCAATTGTTGTCATACTAATCACACACCTTTATATATTCGCCGATGGCTTCCCGAGACGAGCCCACCACAATTCTGCAGGAACCGGCATTGTCACATTCGATGGCACCGGCCACTTCAATCCACTCACCCTGATATGCCTGCCCAGCATAGGTATGGGTAAAGCAAATTACTTCGGGGGTACGCGGGTGATCGATCAAATAGCGCGCCGGAAAATCAAAGGCAAAACGATCGTCGATAACTTTTGCTTTGGTGACTTGACTGCCTCTTTTCATAAAGTGGCGGTGATCAATTTCCAGTTCATCAGCCAAACAGACCATACCGATATCAAACTTGCTGCCATCGATAACGGCTTTATTAAATTTTCGCTGCTCATGCCAGGCAAATGTTTCAAAATCCAGTTCACTGCTCCGGCGTTGGTAATTATCCTGCATCAATGCCGCATCAAGGGGGTGTAACTGACCGGCAAACACAGCTTGTTTTACCACCTGACGGACTGCATGAAACTGCTGACGGCCATAGACCACTAAATCAATATCCGAGTCACGGCCATGCTGATTAATAAGCATCGAACCGGTAATACCCAATTGCTGGCTGTTTATGCCGGCATTGGTAAATATTGCAATCAGCTTATGCAGTTTTTTGGTCAGCAAGTCTTTTGGCGGCATTGCCAGTAATTGCTGTAATTGCAGCTCAGGCTGATGATGGGCAACAACGTCTGACGGAGGTACAGCATGAAATGCCGCATCAAATTGACTGGAATGGAAGAGATACTGTGGATAATGACGCTGCAGCAGGCGGTTAGCAGAATCAGTATCGATTTTCTGCCAACGGCCATCGCTGTTGATGTAGCGCAGGAAAGCGCCGATTTTCTGCTGGTGCGGATGATAAGAAATCACCGCAAAGATCAACCCCTCAGCGGTTTCGATGAAGTCTTTGGGTCGAAAGGGAAAATCAGCAGCGCGCAAGGTTTCCTCCTGGTAACCCCTACATCATGGCATAGTCAGTCTAGTGAGACTTGCCTGTTATTCCTAAAATGCCGCGAAAACCCAGAATCAATAATACTATCAGCCAAATATCCAGTAACCAGCGGCCAATGCCTTTAACTAATTGGCCATTATGTAAATCCCGCAGCACATGACTGACCGAGACACCATCACCATAAAGCTGAATTTCCATGGCTTTACGGCTGCTTGGCGGCATCGATTCTGACTGACTCCAGCTAACACCTTGTAAAGACATCAACTCCCAGCTATCCAGCAAAAAATTACCGCGCCACATGCCGTGACGGGTTTGTAGCACCGGATCATTGTAATGCACACCGATATTTTGAATTTCAGGCGGAATACCGGCTGCGGCCCCCAGTGTATCGATATAGTCACCGTCTTTGCTGAGCAAAATCAGCGCATCATCGGTGGCAACTACCAGCACATTTTCAAGTGCCACCGCACCAATTAACGGCCTTGGCAAACTCAGCAACGGTTCAGCGTTAATATATAACTGCTGCTCAACTGCAACAATCACATGATCTTCTACCAAGAAAGCTTGATCACTTTGCAACTCACCAATCTGATAATGCTGTTTCAGCCAGCTGGAATTGACCTTAAGCTTATCAAGCCCCAAAGCGCTGTCATGATTTAACAGCACAGCACTGCCCAGCCAAACCAGTAACAGAATACTTAACAGGATTTGCAGCAGTCTTAATAATAGCTTCGTTGCCAACGGTTTCATTTAAATGTTTCGAATCCCATACGAAAAACAATGCAAGCTTACCGGATCCGTACATAAAAAAAGGGGAGCGAACTCCCCTTTTTAATCAATTATTATCAGATTATTTTAGAAATCGATAATCACACCCGTATAGATAGTCCGTTCAATATTAGGCCGGGCACCAAATGGCTGGCGGGCAATAATTTCCTGACGATCAAATACGTTTTCAACTTTCAAAAATACTTCCGGACCAGCATCAAACTGATAACGGCTGATTAAATCCATTGTGGTAAGTGGATCCGTTTGCTTAAAACGATTGTCTGATTGATTACACCCAACATCTGTGCAAGTTTCATCAATGTATTTCACAACGGCGTAGTTATTCCAACCACTGCTATGTTCTAAACCCACCCGGGCACTGAAGATATTTTCCGGAATATTTTGTAGATCCTGGCCACTGACAAACTCATCGCCAGAGGTAGTTTCGCCATCAGTATAAGTGTAGGCAACATCAACCGGGATCATAAAGTTACCGGCTGTGAACAAGGTACCAGCCTGTAATTCCAGACCTTTAACTTCAGCACCACCGACACTGAATGAGCCAGATTCTGCATCATTGCTGCAAGGTGAAGCAACAGAACATTGCTCAACAAAATTGCTGAAATCTGAGTAAAAACCAATCGCTTCGGCGAAGAAAACACCTTGGTTAAAGCGCAGACCCAGTTCGTAGTTATCACTTAAACCTGGTTCATCACCATTATCTGAGCTGGCACTCAAAGGAATCATACCTTCATGGTAACCGGCCAATACCTGCCA
>CAYYRO010000030.1:0-21387 GCA_964474075.1 uncultured Methylophaga sp. | reverse complement strand
TACGCTATTAACGTATACACACTTTCCAGGCGTGC
The DNA here is from genome assembly GCA_964474075.1 of uncultured Methylophaga sp. GTDB lineage: Bacteria > Pseudomonadota > Gammaproteobacteria > Nitrosococcales > Methylophagaceae > Methylophaga. The sequence continues at coordinate 21,352 of CAYYRO010000030.1, read as the reverse complement.
GCCTTCAGCCACTCGGCCACTTCTCCTAAGGGGGCGCAAGCTTATCCCAGATTGGTTGTTCTGGCAATGCTGAGAGGTTAGCTGTTACTGTTTGCCGGTGGTTGTTTGGCGTAAAGTTTTAAACCTTTAAGCACAATATTGGCATCAATTTCGACATCGTCAGGCAACAGTGCTTCAATTTCTGATGCATCACCGCCGCTGATTACAAAACGAATATTATTGTCAAAGTTTTGTTGTAAATCGCGGATAAGATTTTCCAGCGTGGCAGAGATGCTATACAAAGTACCTGCCTGAATCGCACTGTAGGTGTTGGTAGCTAATAAATTAAAAGCGACATCATCAGTTTTTTCGGTGAGTGCATCGGTACCGGCAGCGAGTGTCGTGCGCATTAAACCAAGGCCGGGCAAAATAAATCCACCCTGATGCTGACCATTGGCGGTCAGAATATCAACGGTAATGGCGGTGCCACAGTCGATAATGCAGCAAGCTTTTTGTAAATGCTGGCGGACGGCAACCAGACCCAACCAGCGATCAACGCCCAGTGTTTCTGGTTTGTCGTAGGCATTACTGACGCCAAAGCGTTTTGCTTCGGATTGCACAAAATTGGGGGTGATTTGCCAGGTTTTTTCGGCCCACTCGCTGAATTGGCTGGCGATTTTGTCCCCTGCGACATTGCTGACCCAGATAGCATCAACGTCTTTGAGTGACTTCCAGATCTTATTAAACTGGACTTTCAGACCAGTGGTTTTACGTTCAAAAGACTGACTGGCACTAAGTCCGTTATCATCTAATGTCGCCCATTTTACGCGGCAGTTGCCGATATCAATTAATAATTTCATGAGGCAAAACGAATACTGACATGGCTGTTAGATAAGCTGCCAAGTTGCTGATTGTGCATATAACGCAGTTCTCCCTGCTCGTTGATACCACAGGCTAGTGCGGTAATGCGGCCTTGTTCGGTCAGAATGTGGATGGGGATGTTATGCAGTGCATCGTATTGCTGCCATTGTGGCAGATAATCTGACAACCCCTTATGCATAAATACATTTAATGTCGACAAAATATGATCGCTGAGCCGGCCAATCAAGTGATTTCGATCTGGCAGTGTTGCCGTCAGCTGTTGCAAGCTGGTGACAGCTTGTGGAATTTGCATCTGGATGGCTTCCGGTAAGGCATAGTTGATGCCCAATCCGATAACCATATAATGACCATCACCGAAACGTGACTCGACCAGAATACCAGCCAGTTTTTGTCGTTCAAATAACACATCATTCGGCCATTTTAATTTCAGGCCGTTAATATTGAATTCCTGCAGTGCGTGAATAACAGCAATACCAATCGCGATGCTAAGCCCCTCATGCTTTAAGTCACTGGGGCAGGGCCACAATAATGACATGTAAATATTGCCACTGGCCGGCGACTGCCATTCACTGCCACGCCGGCCACGACCAGCAGTTTGACTATTAGCGACACATAAAGTGGTTTGAGACAGACCCTGTTGCTGTTGTTGCCAGAGAATATCGTTGGTGGATGTGACTGAGTCACACACAATGACCTCGGCTAATAGCCGGAGATGATCATTGCTGAGTTGTGCGCGGATAACCTTCGCATCGAGCGCGGTAAAATCAGGATGGTTCAAATTGAGGCTTTTACTGACGAAAATCCGACTAGTTTAGCGGTTTTTGGTGCCTCGCGGCCACTCGTTGTGAAAAATGCTGATCAGACCTGGATATCTAGCAGGTTGCCGAGCATATCAGTGCTTGCTTGAAGGGCTTTTGCCGATGCCGCGACTTGTAGTTCTGCTTGTTTCAGCTCAACGATGGGTGTCGTCAAGTCACCGCCATTTGTGCCCGCAGAAGCAATTTTTGCGCTGCTGCTAGCAGCCGATTGCAAACCGGTTTGAATGCCTTGATAGGCTGATTGCAGGGCAGGAATGGTGCTCATCACAATAATTCCAAATTAAACTAATTGTATTTAAACATATTTTTTAGCTTTGTGAATGTGATGCTTTACGCATTTTTCCTTGTAAGCGTACATAGGCATTGCTGGCAATCATAAACGTTAAACTAAACAACAACTCCAACAGCGGATACAACCAGAAGGCATCCCCGCTGTAGAGTTCACCTATTGCATGGGCCATATAAAACAACACCAGAAAACCGGACCAGGCATAGGTATAACTGCGGGCATAAAGTAAGCCACGCAGTGGAAACAGTAACGGTACGATGCCCAGCAGCAACATTGCAGACGTTGGAAAGTTTTCACTATGGGGTGCCCATAGGATCCAGAGAAGTAACGTCGCCAGTAGGCCAAAGTAACTGAAAAGGGTCAGTCGTCTGCAGAAAATAATCATGACAATTTTATCGCCAGCTGCGCGACCCTTTTACCTAATGCCTGACAAAGCTCTGTTTCATGTTCACTGAGCGGATTTTGATTATCAGCCCCGGCCCAATGGCTGGGACCATAGGGTGTACCGCCCGTTCTGGTTTGCATTAAGGCTCCTTCGCTGTAGGGCAGTCCACAAATTAACATGCCATGATGCAGTAAAGGCAGCATCATTGATTGCAGCGTGGTTTCCTGACCACCATGCAAACTACCGGTAGCGGTGAATACTGCTGCTGGTTTACCGGCAAGGGTGCCGGACAGCCATAAATCACTGGTGCCATCAAGGAAATATTTCAGTGCAGCGGCCATATTGCCAAACCGGGTCGGGCTGCCAACAATTAACGCATCACATTGACGTAAATCCTCGTTGCTGGCATATAAATGCCCCTCAGCAGGGATACTGTCTTCAGTTGACTCACAAACGCTGGAGACTTTCGGCACGGTACGTAAAACGGCCTGGCAATCAGCAATTTTGCCAACGCCTCGGGCGATTTGCTCAGCCATCTGTTTTACATGGCCGCTCTGGCTGTAGTACAAAATTAGAACGTTACGCATTACAAGATCTCAGTGACAACTTCGGGTGGCCGGCCTATGCGGGCTTTGCCGTTTTTGACGACAATAGGCCGTTCGATAAGTTTGGGATGCTGGCTCATTATCTCAAGCAATTCCGCATCACTCATTTCAGCATTGTTTAAACCCAGTTCTTTATACTCCGCCTCGGTTTTACGCAGCAGTTGCCGGGGTGAGATAGCTAATTTTTCCGTTAATTCAGCCAGTTCAGCCGGACTCGGTGGTTGTTTTAGATATTCAATGATTTCAACGTTTTCATCATGGTCTGACAAAATTGCCAGCGTTTGTCGCGATTTGCTGCAACGCGGATTGTGGTAGATGCGGGTTTTGCTCATCGGCGGCTATCCAGTAATTTTTCCAAAGCAGATAAATGAATTTCGGTCGGTCGTATGGTTGCCCATCGAGCGCAGCCAGGACAGAGCCAGTGCAATGTTTTGCCAGAAAAACCACAGTTTTTACAGGTATAACGATCGCCTTTGTGCACCATAGCACCAGTAATTTGCTGTATCAGCGGTACCAGCGCCAACTGACTGTTTTCACCGAGATTTATTAAGGTGTGCAGCCCTTCTACTGAGGGATGGCGGTGTAATTCGTCATATAAAAATTGTTGCGCGGCATTCCGGCCATCGAGTTCATCAATAAGTCGCGCCAGCATTAATCTTGCAGAGGTCAGATTCGGGTGACGTTGTATCAATTGTTCTAACCAATTTCTGAACGCCGCCAAATTGGCCGTTTGCTGGTAAGCCTGATATAGAAGGGGAATGGCTTCTGGTAAAAAGTTCTGATTCTGTCGTTCGATATTTTGCAGTGCTTTCAGTGCTTTTTGAGGTTGCGACAGACTCAATTGCAGACGGGCTTCCAGCAAACTGGCGCGGACACAGTCGGCATCATGAAACAGTGCCATTTTGATGAGATTCAGACTTTCATGGCGATCGCGCTCAAGCGATTGTTCGGCGAGTTCACAATAAAAGTGGGCAATCAGGGGCTGTACATTATCCTGTTTCTGGCCATCCAGTAATTTGGCCATATCGATGGCGCGTTGCCACTTTTTTTCCTGTTGATAAATGCGCAGTAACTGCCGGGCTGCTTCGGTCGGTGGGTTCGGTAGTTGTAATAATTCAAGGAAAAGCTGTTCGGCGCGATCCAAAACCCCTGCATGCATATAGTCGAGACCCAACTCGACCATCGCCTGGGCCCGCTGTTGACCATGTAAAGATGGGCGAGCGATTAAATTCTGATGAATACGGATAGCACGTTCGGTCTCACCGCGGCGGCGGAATAAATTAGCCAGCGCCAAGTGGGTTTCAACAGTTTCGCTATTGACTTCCAATAGCCCGATAAAAACATCAATAGCCTTATCAGGCTGCTCATTAAGCAGGTAATTCAGCCCTTTAAAATAAGCGGGATTAAAAGCCGATTCAGTTTTCCGGTAGCGGCGTTTGTAATGCCGCCGTGCCATTAACCAGCCGGACAGTGCCGCTACCGGTAGCAGCAAAAATAACCAGATCTGCATTTGCACGGTTTAAGGATTGTCCCTGATCGGCAAAATCCGCAGACTATCAAGCTCCTGCTCGGCGATCTGTAATTTTTGTTGTAAGCGGCGGTTAGCAATACGTAGCCGAAGTGTACTTATTAGGATTATTGCCGCACCGGTCAGCAAACCAATCAAAAGCACCATAATCATCAGTACTGCCAGAGGTAGTTGCCATTCACTGAAGTACAGGCTGAACGTTACTTCCTGGGTATTGAAGGCGGCAAAAGCGACGCTGGCAATAAAAGCCAGCAGAAAAATGCAGAGAAAAAATATTTTACGGATCATGCAATATCCATCGCTGAAAAAAAACTTATTGATGACACCATGATACAACACATCAACATTGTCCAGAATAGTGTTGATTGGTGTAGAATATGCTGCATTCTGACAGGCTGCCGCCTGTTAAAGTTTATGATCATGGAGATTTAAGCATGACCTTTGTTGTCACCGAGAACTGCATTAAATGTAAGTACACCGACTGCGTGGATGTCTGCCCGGTAGACTGCTTTCATGAAGGCCCGAATTTTTTAGTGATTGATCCTGATGAATGTATCGATTGCACTTTGTGCGAACCAGAGTGCCCGGCAGAAGCGATTTTCTCCGAGGATGATTTGCCCGATGAGCAGATGGAGTTTTTGCAGATTAATGCGGAACTTTCACAGGCATGGCCGGTGCTTGCTGAGAAAAAAGATCCTTTACCTGATGCTGAAGAGTGGGACGGTAAATCTGATAAATTGGCACTGCTTGAACGTTAGAAGCTAAAACACATTAATAAAAAAGCCCGCATTTAGCGGGCTTTTTTGTTTTAGCAAGATGTATTTAATCCATTAATTTTTTCAGTTTCAACATCGCACTGCTTTCAATTTGCCGAATTCGCTCAGCCGATACCTGATACTGATCTGCCAGCGTATGCAGCGTGGCTTTATCATCTTCCTGCAACCAGCGTTTACTAATGATGTCGCGGCTGCGTTCATAAAGATTAGCTAAAGCATTAACTAGCTTCTGTTGTTGGTAATCTTCAAAATCATCCTGTTCAAGCTGTTGTGATGGATCAGCATTTTCCGGTGCCGCAAGATAAGCGACCGGTGAAAAAGGCGTTTCTTCATCATCACCCTCAGTTGGTAAATCAAACGCCATATCAGGCTGAGCCAGACGCCGCTCCATATCCATTACATTAGCGGGTGTAACCCCCAAATCTTCAGCAACAGCAGCGACTTCTTCCTGATTCAGCCATCCCAAACGTTGTTTGGCACTACGCAAATTGAAGAACAGTTTACGCTGTGCTTTGGTGGTGGCTATTTTGACGATGCGCCAGTTGCGGATCACATATTCATGAATTTCAGCGCGTACCCAGTGCACAGCAAAAGAGACCAGTCGTACGCCTTTTTCAGGATCAAAGCGCTTAACTGCTTTCATCAGACCAATATTGCCTTCCTGAATAAGATCTGCAACTGGCAGACCGTAGCCGCTGTAACCTTTGGCGATTCGTACTACAAAGCGCAGATGCGATAAAACGAGCCGCTGGGCAGCTTCCAGATCGCCTTTTTGTTGCAAGCGAGTGGCCAAGTCGTATTCTTCATCGGCAGTTAATACCGGGATTTGATGTACCAGGCGCGTATAAGCATCCAAATTGCCGATTGGCGCGGTGGCAAGTTGATATTGCGCTGCATGACTTGTCATTTCGGGCATTCCCCCCTGTAAACATTTTTAACCATTTGATTCTAGCATCAACTGATCATACTCAACCAGTATGAAACGACAATTAGGAAAAAGTTCCTAAAGCCCTGATCTAACTGGGTTCTATAGCACTTAAATGACGACCTACCGCTAGCCATGCACCTAGAACGCCTAATAACAAACCGCATAATGGCAAGGCTATAAATAATGTGCCGCTGAGCCAATGCAAACTGAACTGACTTTCGTATAAAGCCGCCAGTTGCTTAACCGGTCCACTGATTATCATTAAGGCAATTAATACGGTTAGCCAGGCAATGATGCCGCCAATCAATCCGTACCAAAACCCGGTATACAAGAAAGGTCTTCTGACAAAAGCATTGGTACCGCCCACTAACTTAATAACTTTGATCTCGGTTTGCCGGTTAAGAATCGCTAAACGAATGGTATTGCCGATAACCAATAAGACGCTCAAAGATAACATGGCCGCCAATACTGCGATGCCGCGTTGGCCTGTTTCATTGAGTTTTTGTAAACGTTGCAGCCATTGCATATCCAGTTGCGCTAAATCGACTTCCTGGAGTTTTTCGAGACGCTTAAGTAAGTCTGTGTGCGCTTCGTTGGCGGTTGCAGTAGCGACAGGTTCGATAATAATCACGGCCGGTAGAGGATTTTTGGGCAGACTGTCGAGTACGTCACCAAGCCCTGATAAATTACGAAACTCCTGCAAAGACTCGGTGGACGATTGAAATGCGACCTTTTTGATATCTGGCCAGCTACGTAGTTGTTCAGCGATTTGCTGGCCCCGGCCGTCTTTGACATCGGCTTTTAAAAACAACGAAATGCGCGATGCTTGTTGCCACTGGCCACTGAGTTGTCCGATATTTTTTTGCAAAACATACAAACTTGCCGGTAAAGCCAGGGCAATACCAATCACCAGCACGGTCATTAAACTTGCCAATGGCTGCCGCCATAATGCACCGAGGCTGGCTAAAGCCACCTGCGCATGTCGCAGCAAATAATTATCAACATTCATTAAAGCCATCAGTCAGTCGCCAGCCGGCCATTTTTTAAGGTGATCCGCCGGTAAGGCAGACGACCAATCAATTCCTGATCATGACTGGCGATAAATACGGTAACGCCGACCTGATTAAATTGTTCAAACAAGCCCATGATTTCCTCTGAGAGCAGCGGATCCAAATTACCGGTTGGTTCGTCAGCCAATAAAACAGGGGGGCGGTTGACCACGGCTCTGGCAATGCCAACCCGCTGTTGTTCGCCGCCTGACAAGGCCAGCGGCTGACTGCGTTCTTTACCTAGCAAACCCACCTTATCAAGTGCCGCGCGCACCCGACGGCCGATTTCCCGGTGATTTTCACCGGCGATAATCAACGGCAATGCAACATTGTCGAACACTGTGCGGTCATGCAGCAGATTATGGTCCTGAAACACCAGGCCAATTTTGCGGCGGTAATAGGGGATTTTCCATTTCGGCAGCCGACCAAGATTTTGATTATTCACAATCACCTGACCATGTGAGCTGCGTTCAATCAAAGCAATCAGTTTCAATAACGTACTTTTGCCGGCACCTGAATGCCCTGTGAGAAAGGCCATTTCGCCTTTTTCCAGATGAAAACTGAGGCCAGAAAGGGCTTCTTGCTGACCGGCATAGCGTTTGTAAACTTCGTTAAATTGAATCATGCAGTGTCTTCGCGTCCCAGCAAGGCATCAACAAAATCGGCGGCTTCAAAGCTGCGCAGATCATCAATTTTTTCACCGACGCCGATATAACGAATCGGTAGGCCGGTTTTTTGGGCGATGGCAAAAATAATACCGCCTTTAGCCGTACCATCAAGTTTGGTGAGTGTAATGCCATTCAGACCAATCGCCTCATTGAATTGTTGTGCCTGCGACAGGGCATTTTGACCGGTGCCGGCATCAACAACCAGCATAACTTCATGTGGCGCGGCGGGGTCTAATTTTGTCATTACCCGTTTCACCTTTTTCAGTTCTTCCATCAGGTTGGACTGGGTATGTAAACGGCCGGCCGTATCGGCAATTAAAATATCAATATTGCGTGATTTGGCGGCTTGCAATGCGTCAAAAATCACAGAAGCAGAATCCGCCCCGTGTTGCTGCGCCATCACCGGAATAGCGTTGCGCTCACCCCAGACTTGTAACTGTTCAACGGCTGCCGCCCGAAAAGTATCACCAGCGGCCAGCATTACCGAATGGCCCTGCGCCTGGAATTGCTTGGCGAGTTTGCCAATGGTGGTGGTTTTACCAACGCCGTTAATACCCACCATTAAAATAACAAAGGGTCCGCCGTCTGATTTGATAATTAATGGCTGTTGTACCGGCTTTAATAAATCGACCATATCGTCACGCATGGCGGTAAACAAAGCCTGCGGATCAGCCAGTTGTTTACGGGCAACACGCTGAGTCAGGTCATCAATGATAGACTGCGTGGCTTCAATACCGAGATCGGCACTGAGCAGTTGGGTTTCCAAATCTTCAAGCAGTTCATCGTCAATGGTCTTTTTGCCTAGCACTAAATCGGCAAAACCATCGGTCAAACGCTGGCTGGAACGACTTAAACCTTGCTTTAAACGACCGAAAAGACTCTGTTTTTCAGGTGTTGGCTCGGGGTCGGGCTGGCTGGGCTCAACGATCGTTTCTTGCTGGTTTTCGGTAACGTTGGATGGGTCTGAAGTACTTGGGGTGGCTGAGTCAGCAGTTTTTTTCTTGAGGAAACTAAACATAGTCGCTTTTTGTCGTTTCAGTTCGGTTTTAAATCTTATCACGTCATTAAATGTGAGATGCAGATGCTGAGTCTAAAAAAACTCTTATTTTTATGTTTGTGCCTGCCAACGCTGGCAGTTGCTGAAGTCAGTGAATATCAACTGGATAATGGCCTGAAATTACTGGTCAAGCCCGACGACCGGGCACCGGTGGTGGTATCCCAGGTTTGGTACAAAGTGGGTTCGAGTTACGAACACAACGGTATTACCGGGATCTCACACATTCTTGAACACATGATGTTTAAAGGTACTGAAAACCTTGAATCTGGCGAGTTCTCCGAGATCATTGCGGCCAATGGCGGTAGTCAAAATGCTTTTACCGGTCGTGATTACACCGCATATTTTCAGACGTTGGAAAAAGATCGGCTAGCTGTCAGTTTTCGACTTGAAGCCGAACGGATGCGCAATCTGATTATTGATGAAACCGAATTGTTTAAAGAACGCGATGTGGTTTCAGAAGAACGCCGTATGCGTACTGAAGATAATCCGCAGGCCTTGTTACGTGAAGCATTTAACGCCACGGCGTTTATGAATAGTCCCTATCACCATCCGGTCATTGGCTGGATGAGTGATATCAACCACTATCAAAAAGCCGATCTCGATGAGTGGTATCAAAAATGGTATGCGCCGAATAATGCCGTCGTCGTGGTAGTGGGTGATGTGGAACCTGATGCGGTTTACCAATTGGCCAAAAAATATTTTGGACCGTTGAAAGCAGAGGAAACGGCAACGGTTAAACCACAAGTGGAAGTAGAGCAACGCGGCGAGCGCTACATTAAATTAAAAGCGCCTGCGCAATTGCCGTACTTGATGATGGGCTGGAAAGTCCCTGTGATTACCACTGCAGAAATTGATTGGGAGCCTTATGCACTGGACGTACTGGCTGGCATTTTAAGTGGTACAAGCAGTAGTCGGTTTTCAAAGGAATTAGTTCGCGAACAACAGGTTGCAGCCGGAGTCAGTGCTTATAACAATAATTTTTCCAGACTTGACGATATGTTCATTATTGGGGGCACTCCCGCGCAAGGTAAATCTGTCGATGCGTTACAAAAAGCCATTCAGGAACAGTTGGAGACGCTGAAAATGACGCCGGTCAGTGATGCAGAATTACAGCGGGTAAAAACACAGGTGGTGGCGTCTGAAGTCTATGAGTTGGATAGTGTCTTTTATCAGGCTATGCAACTGGGCATGCTGGAAACGGTAGGTCTTGATTGGCAGCTCAGTGAGCAGTATGTCGACAAAATAAAAGCTGTCACCGCCGAACAGGTTCAGCAAGTCGTGCAGAAATACTTTATCGACGAACGACTGACAATCGGTGAACTGGTGCCGGTTGCCACACCAGAAAATAATTCCCCGCAAGCCATGACTTCAGGAGATCCACATGCCCGCTAAATTAATTGGCTTTTTTGCATTATTACTGACGGCTTTCAGTAGTTTCGCAACCCCAGCCATTGACCACTGGCAAACCGAGCAAGGTACGCGAGTATATTTTGTTGATGCACCACAATTACCGATGGTCGATATCCGGCTGATTTTTGATGCTGGTGGTGCACGGGACGGGGATTTGCCAGGCACTGCATTGTTAACCAATGCCATGCTAAAAGAAGGTACCGCAAAATCCGATACCAACGAGATTGCTGCAGCTTTTGATGATGTCGGCGCTAACTTCGGCAATGAGTCTGAGCGTGATATGGCAGTACTGAGTTTACGAACGTTGGTTGAAGAAAATGCTATGGATCAAGCGGTCGACATGTTTGTTGAATTAAGCAGCCAGCCGGCCTTTCCCAAAGACTCGTTTGAACGCTTGAAAAATCAGTTGAAAACCAGCCTGCAAGCGCAAAAACAGTCCCCGGAAGCTATTGCCGAACGCAATTTTTATCAGGCGCTTTATGGTGCGCATCCTTATGCACAAATGCCCAGCGGTAATGAGGAAAGTCTGAAAAAAATTACCATTGCCGATTTAGAGGCTTTCTTCAATCAATATTATGTCGCGCAAAATGCAGTATTGGTGATTGTCGGTGATTTACGTCAAGCAGAGGCTAAGGTTTTAGCCAATAAAATTTCTGCTGCTTTAAAATCAGGTACAGTTGCCGCACCGTTGCCAGCTGTTGATGATTTAACATCGGCCAGCGAACAGCATATTGCTTTTCCGTCAACACAATCACATTTGCTGGTTGGTCAGCCCGGCATTACCCGCACGGATCCGGATTATTTTCCTTTATATGTGGGTAATCATGTGCTCGGCGGCGGTGGACTGGTCTCCATTATCAATAATGAAATCCGCGAAAAGCGTGGTCTTAGTTACAGTGCTTACAGTTATTTCCGGCCAATGCAAAAAGCCGGTCCTTATCAGTTAGGTCTGCAAACGCGTAATGAGCAGGCTGAAGAGGCATTGAAAGTGCTGCGGCAAACATTGCGAGACTTTGTTAATAATGGCCCGACAGATGATCAATTAGAAGCCGCTAAACAAAATATTACCGGTGGTTTTGCCCTGCGCCTCGATAGTAATAGTAAGATTGCCGACTACCTTGGGGTCATCGGCTTTTATCAATTGCCGTTGGATTACCTTGATAATTTTAAACAACGGGTCAATGCCGTGACCAAAGCACAAATTCAGGATGCTTATCTACGGCGCATTGATCCCGATACAATGGCGACGGTAATTGTTGGTGGCAAAGGCGAAGATAAATAACAGCTCAACGGTTCGGATTATCGGTGGCCAGTGGCGTGGCCGTAAATTAGCTTTTCCTGATTTAGCTGATTTACGGCCTACGCCGGACCGGATTCGGGAAACATTGTTTAACTGGTTACAGCCTTATATCGGTGGCTCTAATTGTCTGGATGCTTTTGCTGGCAGTGGCGTGCTGGGTTTTGAAGCTGCTTCCCGCGGTGCCCTAAATGTCGATTTATTAGAGTTAGCGCCGGCTGCGGTCGCGGCATTAACGGTTAATCAGCAAAATTTAAAAGCAACTAATTGTCAGGTTTTAGCCCAGGATGCATTAACGTTTATTACTAATACCGATAAACAGTTTGATATTGTTTTTTTAGATCCGCCTTATCGCGCCAATCTCTGGCAACACGCCGCTGAATTGCTGGAAGAGCAGGGTTGTCTATTAGCGCACAGCCTAGTTTATCTAGAATGTCCGGCCAAACAATCATTGCCGGATTTACCGGCAAATTGGCAGTTAATAAAAGATAAATCGGCAGGTGAGGTAAGATATTGTTTATTTGCCAGACAATAGACTTGAAATATGCCCATTACCGCTATTTATCCAGGGACTTTTGATCCCGTTACGCACGGTCATACTGATTTAGTACATCGCGCCAGCCGTTTATTTGAAAAAGTCATTGTCGCGGTAGCCGCTGATACCGGCAAACAAAGTTTATTCAGTTTGGATAAACGGGTTAAGCTTGCGCAAACAATTTTAGCTGATATTCATAATGTAGAAGTCTGTGGGTTTAGTGGATTGTTGGTTAATTTTGCAGCGCATAGACAGGCTAATGTCATTATCCGCGGACTGCGTGCAGTGTCAGACTTTGAATATGAAGTACAGCTTGCCGCAATTAACCGTCGATTGCATGTTGAAGTTGAAACGTTATTTTTAGCACCGGCCGAACAATATACTTTTGTTTCATCCAGCCTGGTTCGGCAGATTGGTTTATTAGGCGGTGATATATCTCAATTTGTTGCTCCCTGTGTTCAGCAGGCATTTATCGATCATCTGGCGGAAAAAGCTAAATAACGTTATGATCTTAAAGTTTTTTTGTTAAGTCTCCGGAGACCTTATGTCCCTGTTTATTACTGATGAATGCATTAACTGTGACGTTTGCGAACCTGAATGTCCTAATGGTGCGATTTCTCAGGGTGAAGAAATTTATGTCATTGACCCTGATTTGTGCACCGAGTGTGTCGGTCATTTTGATACACCACAATGTGTTGAAGTCTGTCCGGTCGACTGCATTCCCAAAGATCCGGATCATGTTGAAAACCACGATCAGTTATATAAAAAATATGAGTTTTTGATGGCCGCTGGTAAATAAGTCTTTTAAATTATTTTTGTTAAAGTTATGATTGCGCTACTGTTTTACCAAAATTTAAAGGCAAGTAAAAAATGACTAAATTGGCTGCATTAGATTTAAATAATTTGTCTGAGCAAGAATTACAAAAACTGATTAATCAGTCCAAAAAACAAATTAAAAAATTAAAAACCAAAAAAGTTGCTGAATTGAATAGTAAAGATCCCGGCGTGGTGGCTGTTGCGGATGCCGTTCGTAATTTAGCTAAAACCAAAAAAGTCACGCCGGCGGAAGCATTATCAGCCGTTGCAAAAAACATGCGTGTTGGAATGACAGCCAGCCGTAAAACCCGTAGTGAAAGCGAAGTTAAATATCGTCATCCGCAGGATGCCAATAAAACCTGGAAAGGTTTTGGTAAACGCCCTACATGGCTCAATGAAGAGCTCAAAAGTGGTCGAAAACTGGAAGAATTTAAAATTTAAATATACGTTTATATTCAACAATGTCAGCGGCTACGGCCGCTGATTTTGTTTTAGGGCTTTGCTTTTGATTGTGAATCAGCATCGAAAAGCCTGACCAATGCTTTAAGCCTGCCCGCCGCTAGGGTATCCTTTAGCGCTTTATAAACGCTTTTGTAAGAGTGCCCATGTCGACCGAATACCGTCCTGACAACATTGAAGCCAGTGCCCAGCAATTCTGGCGAGATCAACAGATTTTTCGTGCTGTCGAAGATCCCAACCGCGAAAAATTTTACTGCCTGTCGATGTTTCCATACCCCAGTGGCCAGCTGCATATGGGCCATGTCCGTAATTACACGATTGGTGATGTGATTTCCCGCTTTCAGCGCATGCAAGGTAAAAATGTGCTGCAACCGATGGGCTGGGATGCGTTTGGGCTGCCAGCGGAAAATGCGGCGATTAAAAATAAAGTAGCTCCAGCAGCCTGGACCTATCAAAACATCGATTACATGCGGGCACAGTTACAACGACTGGGACTGGGATATGACTGGGAGCGTGAAGTCGCTACCTGTAAACCTGACTATTACCGCTGGGAACAATGGTTGTTTGTGCAATTGTTCAAAAAAGGCCTGGTGTATAACAAAACTGCCGCTGTTAACTGGTGTCCGGTTGATAATACCGTCCTGGCCAATGAGCAGGTCGTCGATGGTTGCTGCTGGCGTTGTGATACCAAAGTTGAGCGACGTGAGATCCCGCAGTGGTTTATGAAAATCACTGATTATGCTGACCAACTGCTGGCCGATCTGGATCAATTAGATGGTTGGCCGGAGCAGGTGAAAACCATGCAGGCCAATTGGATTGGCCGCTCTGAAGGCTTGCAAATTGATTTTGCTGTAGCCGATTCCACTGAAAAACTGTCTGTTTATACCACCCGTCCCGATACTTTGATGGGCGTTAGCTATCTGGCTTTAGCTGCTGAACATCCACTGGCTTTGGCGGCAGCAGAAAATAATGGCGAACTGAAAACGTTTATCGAATCCTGCCAAAAAACCGGTACCTCGGAAGCAGCGCTGGAAACCGCTGAAAAACGCGGTATTGCTACCGGTTTATCAGCAGTCCATCCAGTCACAGGAAAGCCAGTACCAGTTTGGGTGGCGAACTTTGTATTGATGGGCTATGGCACTGGCGCCGTAATGTCAGTACCAGCGCATGACCAGCGTGATTATGAGTTTGCCGTTAAATATGGCTTGCCGGTTCAGCAGGTGATTAAGCCTACTGATGATAGCGGCCACGATTTTTCCAAAGCGGCATTCACTGAAAAAGGCGTATTGGTTAATTCCGGCGAATTTGATGGTCTGGATTTTCAAGCAGCTTTTGATGCTATTGCCAATAAATTAGCGGCTGAAAATAATGCAGAACGTAAGGTTAATTACCGGTTACGTGACTGGGGCGTTTCCCGGCAACGTTACTGGGGTACGCCAATCCCGATTATTTATTGTGACGACTGTGGTGCGGTGCCGGTGCCAGAGCAAGATCTGCCGGTTTTACTGCCTGAAGATGTGGTTGTCGATGGCTCTGGCTCACCGATTAAATCAATGCCTGAATTTTATCAGTGCAGTTGCCCAAGTTGCGGTAAGCCGGCAATCCGGGAAACCGATACCTTTGATACGTTTTTTGAATCGTCGTGGTATTACGCGCGCTTTGCTTGTGCTGATAACGATAAAGCGATGCTTGATGATCGCGCTGATCACTGGTTGCCGGTTGATCAATATATCGGTGGTATCGAACATGCCGTGTTGCATTTATTGTATGCGCGCTTTTTCCATAAATTGCTGCGTGATGAAGGTCTGGTCAAAGGTGATGAGCCGTTCAAAAATCTGCTGACGCAGGGCATGGTGCTGAAAGACGGTGCCAAAATGTCCAAATCAAAAGGCAATACTGTCGATCCGCAGTCTTTGATTGACCAGTACGGCGCTGATACCGCACGTTTATTTATGATGTTTGCCGCGCCTCCGGAATTATCACTGGAATGGTCTGATAATGCCGTTGAAGGTGCTAACCGCTTTTTGAAACGGTTATGGCGAGCGGTGCAGGAACATGCTGCGCAAGGCTTGGCTAAAGGTAATTTCTCTGGTGAATTGTCATCCGGCGCGGCTGATTTACGGCGCTTGACCCATCAAACGCTGCAAAAAGTTACTGATGATTTGGGACGCCGGCATACCTTTAATACCGCGATTGCTGCTGTCATGGAGCTACTCAATGCCTTAGGTAAATTTACCGAAACGGATGAAGCGGCCAAAGCCGTTCGTCAGGAAGTGCTGGAGTTTGCTGTATTGATGCTGGCACCGATTACGCCGCATATTTGCCATGAGTTATGGCAACAGCTGGGTCATGAAACCCCCGTAGTCAATGCTGACTGGCCGGCTATTGATGAAGAAGCTCTCAAACAGGATAAAATTGAGTTGATGGTGCAGGTCAATGGTAAGCTTCGATCCAAGCTGATGGTCGCGAGTACGGCCAGTCAGGTCGATATTGAGGCGTTAGCATTGGCTGATGACAATGCCCAACGTTTTATCGATGGCAAGACAGTGCGAAAAGTGATTGTGGTGCCCGGTCGTCTGGTTAATATTGTGGTTGGCTGATTTAAAGGAACGTTGCCATGCTAATGCCCAAAGCTCTGAAATTAAGCCTGATAGGTTTATTAACCATGTTGCTGGTTGCCTGTGGCTTCCAATTGCGTGATAGCGCCGATGTACCTGAATCCATTCAGACGCTTTATATGCAGGGCATTAATATCCGTGATGGTTTCGGTTTGCAATTGAAACGGACATTGGAGCGTAATGGCATTGAGGTGCTGAGCGAGTATCAGGAAGGCGCAGCGCTGATGAGTTTTACCACCAATACTCTGCAACGCCGGGTATTGTCTGTCGGTGTGCAAACGGCCAAGGTCTCTGAATATGAATTGATTTTGGAAGTGGTGTTTGATCTGAGTGACGCTGATCAGAATAAACTGATTGAAAATGAGCGTTTTGAAGCAAGACGAGATTATCAGTTTGATCCGCAGTCTGTCCTGGGGCGTGATGCCGAAGAAGAATTGTTGGTTGCAGAAATGAACGACCAAATCAGTCAGGCAATTTTGCGTCGTTTAGCGGCATTGGATTAACCCCGGCGCATGCGCTTACGCCCAGAACAATTAGCGCAACAACTGCAGTCTGAACTGTCGCCGGTTTTTGTGATTTCGGGTGACGAAGCCTTGCTGGTTGAAGAAGCAGCCGATCTGGTTCGTAAGGCCGCCCGTCAGCAAGGCTTTATTGAACGTGATGTCTGGCATGCCGATGGCCGTTTTGACTGGCAGCAGATTGCCAAAGCCGATGCCAATTTATCGTTGTTTGCCAGTAAAAAATTAATCGAAATCCGGCTGCCTGGTGCGGCGCCCGGTAAAGAGGGCGGCGAGTGGTTTCGTCAGTTCGCCGAGCAAGCATCACCTGACAGTATGTTGCTACTGATTAGTGGCAAACTGGATGGCAAACAGCAAAAAGCCAAATGGTACCAGGCGCTTGATAAGGCCGGTATTACGGTGCCGGTGTGGCCAGTTGATATTGAGCATTTACCGCGCTGGATCCAGCAGCGTTTGCAATCACGCAATTTGCAAGCCAGTTCTGCCGTGGCAGGGTTGTTGGCCCAGCGTCTGGAAGGTAATTTATTTGCAGCTGCGCAGGAAATCGACAAGCTTGCCTTATTAAGCAATGACGGGCGTATTGACGAGCAATTGGTGCTCGACAGTGTTGCCGATAGCGCGCGCTTTGAAGCGTTTGGACTGATTGATGTTGTGCAGCAAGGACAGGCAGCCAAAATCCCAAGAGTGTTAGCGGGCTTACGGGCCGAAGGTATTGAAGTCATGGCCGTGTTTTCTGCGGTTTCCTGGTCGGTGCAAAGACTGGCCGATATGGCACAGCAATTGGCCAGCGGTCAGTCATCGCAGCAGGTTTTTAGTCAGATGCGCCCCCCCGTGTGGGATAATATTCGTTCGCAAACGCTGCAGGCAATTAAACGGCACCCGCCGCGTCGCTGGTTAATGTTTGTCAGTCAGCTGGCTGAAATCGATAAAGCGGCAAAAGGTTATCCTGATAGTGATAATGCCTGGCGCTTATTGGAAAGGCTCTGCCTGCAAATGGCAGCGGTCAAAGTACTCAATAAAGTCGCCTGAACAGAGTTGTAAGAGGATTAAATGTGAATATTGCCGAATATATGCAAACGCTGGGACAGCAGGCCCGTGAAGCCAGCCGGGCGCTGGCACGTGCTGGCAGTGAGCAGAAAAATACTGCTTTGCTGGCCATGGCGGCTGCCATAAGGGAGTCGGCCCCCTTGTTGAAACAGGAAAATGCAAAAGATTTAGAAGCTGGCAAGAATAAAGGCCTGGATGCAGCATTACTGGACCGGCTGACACTTAACGATGCCCGTATTGAAGGCATGGCGGAAGGGCTGGAGCAAATTGCTGGTTTGCCGGATCCTGTCGGTGAAATCAGCAATATGACCTATCGGCCATCAGGCATTCAGCTGGGTCAGATGCGCGTGCCATTGGGCGTTATCGGCATCATTTACGAATCACGGCCCAATGTTACCGCTGATGCAGCAGGACTTTGCCTGAAATCAGGTAATGCCACGATTTTGCGGGGTGGCAGTGAAGCGATGCATTCCAATCAGGCTATTGCCGCCTGCATACAGCAAGGCCTGAAAACCGCTGGATTACCGGCTGCCAGCATTCAGGTGGTGGAAACCACTGATCGTGAGGCAGTGGGCCAGTTAATTACCATGCCGCAATATGTTGATGTCATCGTGCCACGTGGTGGCAAAAGTCTGATTGAACGGATTAGTCAGGATGCCCGCGTGCCGGTCATTAAGCATCTTGATGGTATTTGTCATGTTTATATCGACGCCGAGGCTGACATTCAAATGGCGCAGGATATTGCTTTTAATGCCAAAAGCCATCGTTATGGTGTTTGTAATGCCATGGAAACCTTGTTGGTACATGACGCAATTGCCGGCCAAGTATTGCCAGACTTAGCTTTGCGATTCCGTGCCGAAGGTGTCGAATTACGGGGTTGTCCACGGGTGTTACAAATACTGCCTGATGCCGTTGCGGCCACCGATGCCGATTGGGATACTGAATATTTGGCCGAAATTTTGTCGATTCGGATTGTCGACAATGTGGATGCTGCGATGGATCATATTCATCAACATAGCTCTGCTCATACTGAGAGTATTGTTACGCAAAATTACGACACTGCCCGGCGGTTTTTACGTGAGGTTGATTCCAGCTCAGTGATGGTCAATGCTTCTACGCGTTTTGCCGATGGTTTTGAATATGGGCTGGGCGCGGAAATTGGCATTTCCACTGATAAACTGCATGCCCGCGGTCCGGTCGGTTTGAATGGTCTGACATCACAAAAATGGATAGTGCTGGGCAGTGGTCAAGTCCGTAAATAATCCGCCTGCCGTCGGCATTATGGGCGGCACCTTTGATCCGGTGCATTTTGGCCATCTGCGCAGCGCTCTGGAAGTTTGTCAGCAGTTAAGTCTGGATCATGTGCGTTTGATGCCGTGTCATGTGCCGCCGCATCGGCCACAACCGCAGGCCAAAGCGGCTGAAAGGCGATTGCTGTTAGAGCTGTCGGTGAAAAGCGCTGCCGAGTTGATAGTGGATGATCGTGAATTACAACGTGAAGGACCATCCTACAGCGTTGATACGCTGTATAGCCTGCGTCAGGAATTTCCGGACAATCCACTGTTCCTGATTATTGGCAGTGATGCTTTCCGGCATCTTGACAGCTGGTCGCGCTGGACAGAAATTCTGGATTTAGCGCATATCGTTGTGATGCAGCGGGCTGCTGAGCCATTGGACTTATCACCTGAATTGCAGCAATGGTTAGCAAAAAACCTTGCTGAGCCTGAGAACAGGACATTACCAGCAGGCAAGATATGGCCCGTTGATGTCACGGCGTTGACTATTTCTGCCACGGCTATTCGCGCTCAGCGTGAGGCCGGTCAATCGGTGCAGTTTTTAGTGCCGGAAGCCGTACTCACCGCCATCGAGCAACTGGGTTTATATCCAGCAAAATCTTGATGGATGAGTTGTTTTTTATTGTCTCCAAACTCGTCTGGAGCGTGTTAAGCCCCAGCGCGTTATTTATCTGGTTAACATTGCTGGCGCTGGTTTTGCTGTATCGCGGCTATTTACAGGCCGCAAAAAGTTTGTTGCTGTTCATGACGCTCATCGGCTTTGCCGTGATGGCGTATCCGCTCGGTGATGTATTGCTGGAAAAACTTGAAAAACGTTTCAGTGTACCCGCTACATTACCTGAACAAATTGACGGAATTATTGTGTTGGGGGGCGGCGAACAATTAAACACCTCACTAAGCTGGCAAGCACCACAAATGGGCGAAGCAGGAGATCGCTATCTGGCAGCAGACATGCTGGCAAGGCATTATCCAAAGACACCATTGTGGGTCAGCGGCGGCAGTAATTTATTGCAACAGCCTCAGCATGAGAAAGTAGCGGATATCCATCAGCAATTATTGCTAATGGCCGGAGTGCCCGCAGCGCAGATTCATATCGAGCAAAACAGCCGCAATACATACGAAAATATTCAAAACCTGCGCAAGGTGTTGCCCGATCCTAATGGCCAATATTTATTGGTGACCTCGGCGTATCATATGCCGCGCAGTATTGGTATTGCCCGCAAGCTGGGGCTGAACGTGATTGCCTACCCTGTTGATTATCGCAGTCAGCGCAGCGACCAGCGTCAGTTTGATTTTGCCCTGTTTGAACATTTACAGACACTGGAGCCTGCCATTCGTGAATGGCTCGGACTCACCGTCTATTTTCTGACCGGCAAAACCAGTCAGTTTTTGCCCGGCCCGCTGACCGGCACAGACGACAACGCCGATGTGCGTTAAACTATTCAACATACGAACTTACGGAGTAGCCGATGCAGGCTGAACAACTAAAATTACTGGTCATTGATGCTCTTGAAGACATCAAAGCCGAAGACATCACTGTTCTTGACGTCACAGGTATGACCGATGTGACTGACTATATGATTATCGCCACCGGTAAATCGTCACGCCAGGTTAAAGCCCTGGCCAATGAAGTCGTGGTACAAGCCAAAGCAGCAGGTGTGATGCCGCTGGGTGTCGAAGGTGAAGATGTCGGCGAATGGGCATTGGTTGATTTGGGCGATGTCATTACCCATATTATGACGGCGCCTACCCGCGCAACTTACAATCTGGAAAAACTCTGGCGTGTCGAAAACGCCCAGGCGGCAGCGGCAGACGGTGAATGAAACTGAAATTACTCGCTGTCGGCCAAAAAATGCCGCAGTGGGTCAATGATGGTTATCAGGAGTATGCCCGCCGGTTGCCACGCGATTGCAGTTTAAATCTTATCGAAATTGCCCCGGCAAAACGCGGTAAAACCAGTCAGCCACAGCAGTGGATGCAAGAAGAAAGCAAACGGATTCTCAGTCATATCAATGCGAGTGACCATGTGGTTGCGCTGGATGTGATCGGTAAATCCTGGCGTACACCGGAACTGGCTGAAAACCTCGCTACCTGGCAACAACAGGGCAGTGACGTCAGTTTGATGATCGGTGGCCCTGACGGACTGGATCCCGATTGTTTACAACGTGCCAATCAACGCTGGTCGCTATCGGCCCTGACCTTACCGCATCCGTTGGTCAGAGTATTGTTGGCCGAACAGCTCTACCGCGCCTGGACAATTTTGCAAAATCACCCTTATCATCGCGCATGAATTTACCGCCGATTTATCTTGCTTCGGGATCACCGCGTCGTCGGGAGTTACTGGCGCAAATTGGCATTAACTTTGAAGTCTTATCTATTGATATTGATGAATC
>CAYYRO010000029.1:14463-21544 GCA_964474075.1 uncultured Methylophaga sp. | reverse complement strand
TAAAATACCCAGCTAATGAGCAGTGAAATTTCAGCTGTTCCAGAAATGAGAAGCAGATTTGCTTAGCGCGATGTTAGGTTTTCAATCGTTTTTAAACCGTCAAGAGAATTGGATTAGACCTCATAATAACGATTTATAAGTAACTTTATGAACGATTTCAGTCTTTAACATAAAAAAATTCATAAATTACCTTCGAGAGATCGACCTCACCGGAACGATCTCTTGCCTTATTATGGACATCACCAGTACGACGTCCGTAACTCATGCGATGATTATTAGCAATTATTGGGTGGGCTTTATTCTTTGGTAAATACCTTCTATCAAGACCTGAACGTCTGTCCTTATGTTGTTCAAAGTTACAACTACATATTCGGTTAAGACAAAACCTGAGAATAAGTTTATCAAATTGATCTAGTAAAAGTTTTTTGCCTGAGTGAGTCTTGGCTGCTGCGCACGATTCATTACAAGCCGATACAGTGACTGCTCTGTATTCAAAATTCTTTGTCATAAAACAACTTACTCCTGCTCGTAAAAAAGCGAACTACCGTAATGCTTTTTAACAAAATGATGGATACTATTTTAGACTCCTTCACTTTTGCTCAGTCTCTAACTGAGGAGCTCCGTTAAGTTCATTATGGCACTTTAATTTTGGAGTACTTGAATCTTTGGTATCTCCGCTATTGCCAGGATTCAGTACTATCAAACAAATTATATTTTAGTATAAATGTTGCATACAACTAATATTATATAGACATAGCGTATTCAAAGCTTTCGAACATCGGACATCCAATAATCAGCGGCCAACTAACCATCCACCCTTCTGCCGTTTAGTTAAATATTGAAGTTCCTCCGCAGCTCGAGCAGTACTGATTCGCTTATTTATCATATCGCGATAAATACGATCTGCAGTACGCCTACGACGAACAGCATCGCCAACATCAAGAAAACTTTCTAACCAAGTAACAAGCGTCAACCAAAGAGCACTTTTTTGTTTACTCTTAATTTGGCCATCCAATGCGTTTTTATTTTTGGCCTCAAAATTGGAAGCAATCAGCCGAAGTTCTGCTTGAAAGCTCTCATTCTGAGCTACTGGTAATTCACGAGCTTTAAGCATTATGTCTTGCATGTACTCTGAAGATAGTAGGCCATACTCCTGAAAACTTGCTAAGAACTGTAGGGCTCGGAGGGCTTCACCACGATTTCCACTGAGAATAATCTGACCGGCTGTATAAATTTTTTCCCAAGCTTGCCAACGGTAGACCCAGTCAAGGCCTGGCCCTTTAATATTCTGCATGCCAAGTATGCGATTGGTAATCCCCGGTGGTGTTTGCTCACATATTAGATTGACCAGCTGCTCCCCCGTGACAAAGGGTGAGGTTACGATCTCGATGCGAGATATGAACCATTTCCAAAGTAAGTCTTGTGCTAAATTATCAATGGCTTCCGAGGGTTCAGATTCTTCATCTATCTGACTCTTAAGTTCAGCGAACTCTTGCCATTCTTTATAGTTTTTGTAGTGCTGAACAAGAATTGTCTCGATATGATTCGAAAGTGACTCCTTCTCCTCCTGTTGATCGTTTTCTTGTTTAGCTATCTCCTGTGCAAGAGATTTTAAGTACTGACTGGGCTCCGCAAAGTTTTTTGAGAGAATTTTTGCATCGTATGCAACAGCTAAACCGTCGAGCATTGCATAGAGCTTGCCGAGCACCGCCTCCTCAGAAACACAAATCCTCATATGTCTTCCAAGCCTTAGCCATTCATTGGAAGGGTTGGGGTTAATTTGAGATCGAGGCCAAAGCGTGATTTCCTTACGACGAACTTGCCATGATTCTTCAATATACCCCATCAGTCCCTCAAGATTAGTACCGATAAGAAAGTGGCGATCCGCACTGATGTCATTAACTAAAATATCGGCAAAAACTCTCGAACGAGCTACCCTATCTGCCCGGTTATTTATTACAGTCGAAACCCAGACGCCAGGCTCAACCTCTGGATCTTGCTTGTCAAATCCCAACCTGCTCCAGTTTCCTAAGGCTCCTAAACGCTCGTTTGCAGACATACCGTTGGTAAACTGCAACTTGCGTCCTTTGCAATCAGCCATGGGATATACCTTAAGTACTCCAAGATCAAGCACTACATGGTCAGCCATAGCTTTTAGTGCAAACAGACGGGAGATTCCAAACTCTTGTGCCATACGTAATACCAGAGCGATATTCGTAGGGTGTTCCTCATAAGGAAACCGAGATAAAGTATCTCCAGGTAACAGTTCAGAATCCAACCAACTAACGTTATGACATTCAGTACCGAGCTTTTCGGAAGCTTGTTGTAAAATGGGTAGCATCTCAGCTTCACTCGTAATAAGAGTTGAGCGTCGTGGAATGAACTCAGTCATTACAATCGGAATATCGATACCTGCAGGACCTTGAATATCTTCATGGTCAGGATAAGTATTGGTTATGGTAGAAATGTCGTCACGCATCCACTGCTTCTGGAGTATACGAACATAAGATGGCGTAAGTCCCATACATTCCCATAAGAAAACATCTGCATCTAGCTTTTTTGATAGTTTTACGAGATCCGCTTGTTCCCAGATAGTTGCTTTATCATAGGGCCTGAATAAAAACATTTCATGAAGATCCCGATGACTGTAACCATGAAGAAACATTGCCTCACAACCTGTGGTTTTAGAGATGACATGAAAACCAAGTCCATTGAAAAGTGCTGCCTTAAGACGCTCTGTTCCTGATTTACCTCGGGTACCCCAACCACCAACTACCAAGGGTAACTTGTTACGTGCAAGTCGCGTAGTCAAATTTACAAAGATATGTCGGCCAATGAACAAAGTCAGCATACCGGCCAGAAAGAAGCTTAGCTGTCGAAGTGTGTTTTGGTAGACAGAGAGGAAGTAGCCTGTGTAATCCTGCCACCAGCCATATAGTATTGGTGGAAAAGCTACGACTGGGAAAAATCGCCTTACTGCAGGATCTTCAGGAAGGGGTTTTGCATCAAGATCAGTGTGGGCTCTAAATAACACTTTGAAACCCAATTCTTGAAGCTTTTTCATGTAGTCATTAGGTGCTCCACCACTATCAGCTCCCCAATTACGTAACCTTGCATAATGAGCAAATTGAAAAGTCAGTTTTAGCCGGGCACGCAATCTTGAAGTGAGCCTATTAGGCGGAGTAATCTCAGTCACTCCCTCACTAGTGTAGATCTTCATAGGCTTTGTTGGCCAGGCTTGATCAATACTAGATATAGCCTGATCCACCAATGGTAGATATGGTCTCCAGCCATCCTCATTACTCATGTGTAATGGCTCACCAGGTACTTTGGTGGGGCTCAGTTCCGACATTCTCGCTGAGGGCGCCTGAAGCAGACCGTAATATACTCTTCCAATAGTATGATGACCGGCTTGACGCTTATCTGGCGAGGCATGAGTAAATTCATACCAAGCTCGCCAAAGTCGAAAGCGAAAACACTCCCAACGGCGAAATGAGAGCTTAGTTGAGTTATGGTCAACATCTAAACCAAAATCATTTTGCGTGATAGCACTTAATACTCGGCCAAGACGACTAGCATCAATATTTCCAGGTAAAGTGAGGGACTGACGTTTGCGAACAGGAGCATTCTGCAGCCGAGCACGAATCATCTGCTGAAGACTTCTTGCTTCAGGGTCAACCATACACCAGAGTGTCTCACGAGCTTGAGCTGCCCAGCGTCTTACTCTGAGATCTTCCGGTTTTGTGTGAAGAGTTGTAAGCAAGTTAAATCCGGGCTTTGACCATCGAAGAAAGTTCTCTTCATCGTCTTTTTCAAGCAATAATGCAGCAATTGCCGGAATGACATGGGCATATATCCTCAAGGTTACAGGCTGCAACTCTTGGCTAATACCAAGTGCTAATAGCCCATGACTAAAATCTATATATGAGGCATCACTTTCCACAAGTCTTACTAAGGCATAGATCGCATAACCCCGAACTTCTTTCGCGTTATCTTTAAGGGCGAGTACCGGCAAGTGCTGCTTGATTGAGGTAGGTCGTATATCAATTAATAAATCAATAAGCGCCTGACGCACCGTAGGGCTCGGGTCATATAATGCCTTCTCAACCAACGTTTCGAATTTCTGATTATCACGATGTTCGCTTAAAACATTAACCGCATGCTGTCTGAAAAAAAAGTCATCTTTATCAGCTTCAGCGATGTTAGTGAGGCGACGTTCGATGATGTCAATAACAGCTGGGTAACTAAGAACACTTAGTAATGAGAGAGACTCCGTTTGGAGCCAAACTGGCTGGCGATTGTCCATTGCTAAGCGATAGCAATAATTCAAAATACTGTCGCTTAAATAATGGCCCTCATCATCTTTGGGCAATGCCTTAGCAACACGTGACAAACAATGAAAAGCTGCCAAACGAACACGCAGATCACCCTCATAAGCAAGTAGTTCACCGATAGTCTTTTGAAGATCAAGTTGTCTCCATCGCTCGTCACGATCTTCAATAGTTATTTTTGAAGAACCTACATGTAATGCACCCAGCACACCTAGACGTTCCAAACTAAAACTCAAATGTCGTTCACAATCAGCAAATTGTTTCTGGTAGCGTTCACTAACCGCATCTGGTCCGAACCAACGATTAAAGGCCTTTTTATCAGCAAACAATTGACGCCGCCCCGCGCCCAGGGTCTGGGCGTAATCAAGAACGTGCCCTCGAATCTCGATTTCTGAATTTGCACTAGCCAACTTCGCTGTGAATTGTTGGTGATTAGTATGCAGACGATTTATTTCCCGACCCTGAGCCTCTATCCAATCCAGCAGTACTTCAATCAATAGACGGCACAAATAGTCAGAGTTGTAATCAGTAATATGATGTTCGCTCTTTGTCATGAAGGTAAGAACTGCAGTAATCTGGCGTCGATTCACGCGTTGCCAATGCACAGAAAGCTCTTGCGTCAAAAGAGTTTCAATCTTATGAATAGCTTTAGAATTCATGGATAGAGAGGTTCCAGATGATTGGTTTCAACATGCTCTCGCTGTTGTGATCGTCGAAGATGCAGAAAGTCAACTTCATCTGGTCGCTTTGCAGAACTCATTCGCCCAGCATTGTTTTCATATCCAATTCTTAGAACCCAACCAAACCCATTTCGCTCAATGTCATAGCTTGCCTCACCTCTCAAGGTCAAAGCATAACTTCCAGTTCCCCAGCGAATGACGTCACCGCCCACAAAGACTCTCTTACGATTTAGACTCGTATTACGATCGTCATCATTAAAGTAACGTCGCCATCGTAAGCCAGCTTCTGCTGCCACTGAACCGAAAAGTTGTCTCACTGCCGTGGTGACCTCCAAATGATCGAAATCGAATGGATTAAGCGACTCATTGCTCACCAAGGCCCCCTCTAGATATGCTCTTTGATCATGTCGGGGAGTCCAAGTAAGCCTATCCGAAAAGATGAGGCTTCGTCGGTGATCGTCTTTGTAGGGTGAGTACACATCTGGATCTATTTCTGACAATACTTCCAAAGGCACAGAATCCAAACTCATCCAGCGATGATTAAGAGTAATTCCCGGCTCATGCCTTAACTGGGAGGTTAAGTGAAAAGTTCGTTCAACACTACCTTGCAGACGAAGAGCCCAGTGATTATCCCCCAACCCTTCGACCTTTTTAGGCTGAAAATAGGCCTCGCCAAAGAACCCCATTAACCAGTTACTATCTTCTGAGTATAAATCCACCCACTGCTTAGCTCCCAGGAGCTCTTGACTACCTTCAAATCTACGCATAAATAAATCGCTACGACCGAAAAGCTGCCTCTCTTGTTGGTGAAAGCGAAAGCTGACACCGCCCTCCATTAAACTGGAACCTTGAGTAGGGACAACATCATCTTCACTACCAGCTACGCGTTCAACTAGTCCTAGATAGCCTCCCCAACTAGTTAATCCTTTACCCGGTGAATAGAGATCTTCAGTTTCCCAAGCAATCGGTTCCGGAGATATTAATGGAAGTGATGAGACTAAAGCTGGAGCAGCTAGGCTAGCCTTAATTCTTATCGGTTCAAGTGATCTATTAGTCTCGCCTAATGGTCTTAGAGTAGATAGGCGATAATACCTATCCTCATGCTGTCTTGCCTCAAAGGTCAAGCTCTGCCAGCCCTCATCCACATATCGATATTCTGTCGAGTAATTTTGCGGCAGCCACTCCTCTACCCTTACCCATGCAGGCCCTTTTACATAAAAGCTCGCTGGCTGGTTCGGTGCTGCAATATGAAAGGTACGCGTTTCGTCCTCAAAAAGAGGTACTAAACTTTCAGCACGATTTAGGCGGACACTCACAAACTGTTGCTGTTTCGGCTCTTTGAGCCATAAACGAAGAGCGTGATCTCCTGGTTGCAGCTGAATCTGGATTGTTGACTCGCTTTTAACAAGGCGTACTAACTTAGGTTCATTATCATCCAACTGAATCATCACTTCAGCCGTGCTGTTTACCTCATGAGGTAGAACAAGTTGTGTCAGATTAATATCGATATTAAGTGGATCAGGCGTAAATAGTTCTAAACCTTCAATGCCTGTGCCCGTTAAAAGAATCGCCGAATCAGACAATCCATCTAATAATGCTTGTCGCACACGCCTATAGGGAGATTGCATCTGTTCCGTCAAAGGTAATTGTCGAACACCGGCACTCTCAAAGCTGCTGTTTACACGCTCCCAATCATAACCTTGAAGCAAACTACCGGCTAATTGACCAATTACCGGAGTTTCGCTAAAAACCGAGGCTATTTGTCCTAGCCGCGCACTCACTAACTCTAAAAGATCAGGACTCTGTTCTAACCTCCACAGAAGAGCTACCGTAAGCGCATAGGCCGCTTTAGGTGATTCTGGTAAACCGGCATGGGTATCAATATTTTTAATTTGAACGGCGTAACTGGACTCTGGCCAATCTTCAGGACCCACTGCTTGGGCGGGAAACTTTAAAGATTCAAGGATGCGATTGAAGACAAAAGCTTTCTGGGAAACAAGATCCAAGGTATATAACAACTCTGGAGACAAAGCAGGGAGCGGTTCCAACTCCCCATCTTTAATATGCAAA
>CAYYRO010000029.1:0-14363 GCA_964474075.1 uncultured Methylophaga sp. | reverse complement strand
CAACTCTGGAGACAAAGCAGGGAGCGGTTCCAACTCCCCATCTTTAATATGCAAATAATTTGGAACTGTTGTGGGTAAAATTGCAGTAGTAAATCTTGGTGCTGACAGCAGACTTTTAAGTGCCAGTGGCGTCAGCGGCGGAAGTACTGACCAGGAGTGTTTTGGCTCCCATTGCCAAATTTGTGTCAGATAATCATGTTTCTGAGGTTGTAATCGAACCAAATGCAGACCGGGCGGCACTTCAATCAGTATGTCATTGCCGGCGGCGGTACTGGAGTCATCCTTGATCGATTTAAGGTATAGGTTTTCCCCAAAACTCATAATCGGGGCTATTGTCGATGTTGAATTGCCTTTAACATCGACAAATTCAGTAGCAAGCCAGTCAATCTTCCCTGACTCATGGTTATTCACATCTGTGGCACGAAGCTGGACTCGAAGTACCGCTGGACCTATAACTTCAACTTCAATAGGAGATTTCATGTTGGCATGAGGCAATGACAGAGGCTTACGCGTAACCTCGCTGAACACAGTTGTGAAACCTTGACTCTTTTCCAAACGACCGCCAAGGGATACCCATTCGAAGCTCTGTTGTGGAGACTGAGCCCATTTCATCCATTCTTCTATTCCTGCTAAGCGTTGCATTTCGTTTGAACTTTCAAGAGCTTTAGCAATAGACATAGCATCAAGCATTCTCGCCGTGCGCTTAATGCCTTCTGGCCCTGCTTTATTCCAATGCTTCATGGCTATATCGGTTTTACCTTCGCGCGCAGCTAAATCTCCTAAACTTAATTGTCGGTTTAATCCTGTGCTTGCGGTATCAAGCCAACCAGCTTCTTGAGCTGCCTCCGAAAGCCAAGCTGGCATCTCAGTAAAATTGGCCAGTAATAAACCAAGCTGGCTTGCCCAGTAAGAATCTCCAGCTCGATGTAATGCTTCCCCTAAAGGATCGATTAGCTGGCTATCACCTTCCCTTAAAAATCGTGCAGCAAGGAGGCTAATCTGACCTTCCCAATTTTGGGTTTTAGCATATTCAGCCAAAAGGTCATTGGTTGCCATACGTCTTGCGATTATATTTGGAGCAAAGACCGCTGAAGCCTGACGCTGACGTCTTGCCAGATAATGTTCTCCTAGAGCCTTAAGTGCCTTTTGTGACAACTGATACGCTTCCGGATCTTGGCCATAACCTGTTTTGCCCAACGCTTCTAATACATCTATCCAATGACCGCGTTGTGCATCTGCCCGTGCTTCTTGCAAACGAGTTATGAAATTAATAGATTCGTCGACTTGATGCATCGCATTAAAATCATCCAAATATGCCGCTTGACTCGCGTGGAGATAGCGCAACATCGGATACCACTGATTTGTAAGTGCACGCATCGGTGAGATGCTTGGCATTAAAGGTTCAGATTCGACCTCAAACACAGTTTCAAATGACTTATGCAAAAGCTTGATAGACGAGCCCGGAGTAATTTGTCCAAGCAGTTCCTGATAAGTTAATTCATCGGTCTTATAGTCTTGGCTTGCCCTGTACTGAAGCGCGATAGAGTGGGATGAATTACTCCAGACACGGACTTCTCCGATCTTTGCAGGAAGAGGTAATATTATGCTGTTGACTGGCCAGTAGTGCCCAATGTCTTTTCCAGAATTGAACGCACCAGTTAATGTTGGAGGCAAACGTGGCTGACCATTTAAAACATTTTGCAAAAGCACAGCTTCCTCAGGGAAGGATAAACTAATTGGCAAGACTGGATCTGTCAGCTTGAGTCTTTGAGGAGTTTCATCATCATATTGTATCCAAAGCTCTGTATCTTTTAATTCTCTTAGAGATGCAATAGACAGACGCAAACGAGAAGGACCAAAACGTTCAGGTAAAGTATATGTCAGCGATTCTTTGCCAATCTCGACGAACAGTCCTCTGCTCATTCGCTCAAGCACTTCCTTATTAAGATAGTAAAGCTCATCAGCATCAACCTCCAATGGGCTAGTGGTTGAAAACCAAGCGGTATTCAAAGCCAATGTTTCGTTACCTATGTCGGGAAAAAGATTACGATAGAAGCGTTGGCTCCGTTCGATATTGGAAGCAAGTGCCTGTTGCACCGCTTGTGGGTTAGCACCCAGCCTAGATACCTTTTGGTCGTTATCAATTAGATCCTGATTTAAATAAGCTAAGGCAATATCGGCAGATCCTTCAAAGTGATTTGACTGCCGTAATAAATCTAGTTCCTTTAACGTTTTACTGCCTGCAGTTATAGGATTACTTAGAAGCCCATCTGTAAGTTCAGCAGTTGTAGGCTTTGGCTCGTTAGAATCTAAAAAATAATTTTCTTTGGCCTGTGCTATTGATACGAATACTGAGTGCGATGACTTGAGTTTGAGGTTGTGCCTTCCTTCAGGAATTGTCAGGTAGTGCCGGTCCATTCCGCCGTGTAAATGTGTATCACCAATTTTTTGATAATGCGTGCTTATTTGGCTTCGTTCGATACTAATCTGTTGCCAAGGAAGGTTATTAAATGTCCAAGTTAGAGAGTATTGTTTATGTTCTTCTTTGGTCTCATCCGGTCGTGTTATTAAGGCAATAACCATTGGACCTTCAACCTCAACCTCAAGCATCTCACTTTGAGCTAGGCGCTGCACCACAAGCATTTCACCATTCTGATCGGTAAGTTTTAATTGTTCCATGCCCGATGACAAAGGGATTTGTCTATAAGCTGATGGTGAGTTTATATAGTCAACTTTGGATAGGAGTAATCGACCACGAAAGTTCGTGACTGCCTCCAAGCGTGCAAGCAAAGGTGATGTTCTTTTATCCACATAAAACCATTCCTGACCTTCATTACCTGCCGTCCAAGATGCTTGCCACCAAAGTTCACCATCCCGGGATAGCCATAATATTGGAGGGCTTTGTTTTTTTGACATTTGCAGGCGTAGATGGCTTTGTGCGGTGAGCTCAAATGTAGCAGACTCAGTGCTTTTAAGAGACAGGAAACCCTTCTTCACAGAGTCATCTATGCTCTGTGCTGGTTCCCAAAAAAGTCTTGGTGACTGACTTTCTCGCTCGCGATCAGCAAGCGGGTCTGAAGCATAAGGATATAGGTCATGCAGCTCAAAACTCGCCACATTCATGGATAGTATTAAACCAAAAATGATGGTAAACCATCTCATATAAGGCTCTCCATCACGCATTGAATCAAAATTTTTCTGTCATTGGCATTTTTAACCAAACGCTTACGCAGCTCGGCATCAAGTTCCAAATGCACAAAACCATCGAAGCCTCGGTGTCGCAAATCGACACCCACTGTATTGGTCGTAGCGCCGAGTTCGCGTACGTCTCGAGGATAGAGCAATGCCCTAATCTTAAGTCCCTGCGATAAGCACTCAGTCATCTGTCCCAAGGCCTTTGGTGGATAGCGACTGCCGTCACTTAAAATAGCCTGCGCGTTACGTCCGGCACGACTTTTACGTAAGTCACGACTAAAACCATGTAGTTGAAGTATCAGACCATCGGGATACAGTTCACTAAAGGCACGACTCAGTGCATGTAGGTAGCTGTCAGAAATATGCACCAAATCACTGTTATCACGGAAATATCGGTGTGTAGTGTTCCATGCTGCAGCCATAGCATTGCTTTCGTGAAAAAGCTGATGGGCAATTCTGCCAGTCCTTAAATCAGCATACTGATGTGGTGCTTGAATAAGAAGTGGTCTGCCGCCTTGGATACGTGCAGCAAATAGTCCTCGCCCAAAGCGTGCGGACTCTTGCTCTGTCAAAACTACTATATCTGACTCTAAGCCTACCCACTCAAAGCCCAAGCTTTTAAAGCCAGGGGAATCAAAAGCTTCAGCGGCTTTAAGGCGATTCTCTGCAGCGAACCAATATTTGAATCCGTTTTGAGCCTGCATAATACTAAGCGAAGATGGCACAACATAATTTTCGCTTCGGGCTTTATCGAGCATTTCTGAAAGCCCCGAAGCATGTGAGGCAGCCTGCATTGGCATGCCTGGAATTAACAGCATTAATGCAAGTAATGGGCTTTTACAGTATTTGATCATTCATCCTCCTCGCGAAACCCTCGCGTGCGTTCATGTTCTCCCGGCATTACCTCATAAAAGACGATATAACCAGGCGCACCACTGTCTAGAGAAAACTCTATTGTCAGGGGACCATTAGGCAAATCATTGCCTAAGTCGATTAGAATTGGCTGACCGTGTGCAAGTTTTTCACGTTGCTGGTCGAGGACATAACCGACCCCAGCATCACCAATGGAAGGTGACATATTGTAAAGGCGCTGGAGGTGAGTCCACTCTTGCGTGGGTTTAGATTTTAAGGTTTTTGGCACAATGCTCACGCGAACACTACTTTGAGCCCCAACTGGACCAAGAGAGTAAAAGCGTGCACCTATAATTTGTCCACCTACACGTTTTATGATGGGGTAACGTAATGCTTTCGTGTCTAATCGAAACGCCATACGACTTAGATACCCCTCATCGTTGGGATAGCGATAATTCATTAGCCATAATCCCGAGCTGCTAGCATTAAGTTCCACTTCATAGCTACCGGGTAATATCGGCGGAAGGCTAAACTCACCACGTCTACCGATGAGTTCTTGACTTATTTCCTTATTATTCATTCGCAAACTTAGATTGAAGGGATCTGATTTCTCACGTATGTAAATAAGCTTCGGCTCGAGTCGACGCGATACTCCTGGGGCTTCGATTGCAACCTTTTGAACTCCTTGTTTGATTGGCTGAAAGTAGCTTGGAAGACCACTTGGGCGCAATTGCTCCTCACCTTTTAGAGGAACCAAAATACGCGCACCTCGAGCTGAAAGTTGTGGATCCAAAGCCTGCCATTGATAGCGGCCAGCTATAAGATCAGCATCGCGCTCAGGTGGACGAGATTGAATGTGCAGTACTGAGCTGATTTCTGGCTCTTTGAACGAAGACTCATTTTGTCCTAACGGCTTTGACTTTGATTGAGTTTTTATTGGCTGCAGGATGAACCAGCTCGGCTGACCTGAGTCATCTCCACGCCAAGTGTAGTAATCCTCAGGCACACGAGTTCTATGGGGCAAGTCATCTGGCCGGGTGAACGCATTAACAAGAAGCTCTTGGTGACTTCTCAGCTCAATTTCAGCAACACCTTTCGGCAATCGCATGAAGAAGCTAGATGCTTCAGAAATATTCGCCACTGACTGATTGGAAGCTAATCGGTCAATTATCGATGGCACTACATTCGACTCGAGATTTCCTTCATCCAGTATTCCGCCTTGATCATCTAAAAGCCTGTACTCAGTCTGAACAAGCATTTCCATTGGTAAAGGACCCAATTTACTGTGTGCACGCAGATCAAGACGAAGGGAAGTACGAACATCATCGCCATCCAGTATTTTGTAACGAACTGGAAGCTCTGGTTGTAATGTCCAAGCGCGTAAATAACGAGGCTCAGGTAACGCACTTTGATCTGGATTCTCTGCTGTCCAGATGTTAAGCATACCTGGCTGATTTGGAGTGACAACAAGAAGCCCTGGTGATAGCGACTGCATTGTTGTTACCTGTTTATCTTCAAATGTTAAAAATTCTTTTCGAGGTGTTTCAAGCTGCTCAGTCACATGGTTAAACATAAGCTCAGCATTGAGGTTATATTCCGAACTAGCGGGCTTGAATTGAATACGGTAATTTCCCGTTGACTTAATTGGCAAAATGCCCAATCGATCCGGTGCAATAAAGAGTCCGGGGGCACTAGGCATTAGTTTTGGATCAACCAATGAATCTGCACCCTGAAGACTGAACAGCACACTTTGATCAGGATCAGTGCCTAAAGGACCTACCGGCCGCCACTGACGCTCTAGTAAATTTAACTGTTCCTTACGTGTTAAGAATTCAGGTGGATATATGGCACCCTGAGCCAGACGTTCCTTTTGCGAGTGGCTAAGTCTTTCCCAAGCTACAGATGCCCGCCGCTCACTCTTACGTTCCTCGTAATATACCCTCACAGCAACGTTCTCAATTGGCGGTGTAAGAGATTTTAGACGTAACCGGATATAGGCTGTCTGTGGTAATGCATCCAGCAATAAATTGAATGACTGTCCGGCAGCAACAGAAACTTGCCTATCTGTATATAGGTTGCGTGCAACTGCTACTTCATCTTTGACCAAGGGTTGAGGTATAACAGTCGCATGAGTATATTCTCCGTCCCCAAGAATATTACTATTACCATCTAGCAGCTGATATTCAAGAGCATAATTCAATGCTAGATCCGGCTCGACTCCAGTTTCTGTACCGGCATGTGTAAGTACACGTATGCGTGGGGCTTGACTGATTACAGGAAAAGTCAGCCAGTTTTCATCGGATAAAAAGTAGACCGTCGAGGAAACAGCTGTTAACCCAAGCTGTTGCACAACGACAGGGGTAGGTGGTGGAATTTTAAATAGCGAGCGCAGCGGCTGATATACATAAGATGCTGCTGCAAAAAAAAATAATAGTAATAACAGACGACCTAGGAACCTCATTGCTTATTTCCCGAGCGCAATAGAAACGCTCTACGGTCAACGAAATATTCAATTTGATTATCCATAGAGTTAGACGCTGTCTCTATGATCTCTTGATTTAGAGGATTTAAGTTTACTATCGCCAGAATCGGCGCGTTTTCCATTTTTTGAGAGACTTGAAGAAAAGCTTGACGAGAATCGGAATCAAGCACACGGAATAGTTGATAGCCACTAGTTTGTAATTGGCGTAGTGCAACGATGTCACCTGTCTCAACATAATGTTCAAGCAGAGATGTCAGATTTGACGGTAGAGCCGTATTTGCCAAACCCCGCTGCCCGACTTGTTGGATCAGCGATGTGTTTAGAGTAGCAATATCAAGAGCTTGGAATTTTAGTTGTTGTTGACGATCATCAGAAGGAAGTTCAAATGCTTCTCGGGCAGAAGAAGCTATCCAAGCTATAGCAAAATCGGTGTTGCGAGCAGCAGCCAGATAACGAGTTTGAGCGTTGCTACCCACCTCATAACCTGCTGTTTCTTCTGCACCCAAGACTTCCTTAGGTTCAAGTCCCATGCTGTAAAGAGTTTGTCGCAGACGTTCACGTAATGGTAAAGAAGCTGCCTCGGGGCGAAGGCCATCTTCAAAAGCAAGAAAACTTTTAGCTTGCGTTGAAACTTGCTCATTCAAACCGCGCACTTGGGTAATTAAAAGAGGACCCCCTTCTGCTTCACGAACGAATACCTGATGAACCAAATTAAATAAGCTGCGTTGATTACTTGCTCTAAGAACATCTGCTCTCCCAGCTGGATC
This sequence comes from uncultured Methylophaga sp., assembly GCA_964474075.1. Classification (GTDB taxonomy): domain Bacteria; phylum Pseudomonadota; class Gammaproteobacteria; order Nitrosococcales; family Methylophagaceae; genus Methylophaga. The sequence continues at coordinate 7,067 of CAYYRO010000029.1, read as the reverse complement.
TAAATAAGGATGACTGCCAGCAATCATCAGAGCAGCAGCCTCAAGTGTCTGAAATATCGCAGTGCCAGTTTCCAAAGTATTGTTTTCAAATAATGGGCGTGGCACCTGAATCAGATGTGGTGATTTTAGATCAGTAGCTATTACATATATCCCCCAGGGCAGATAAAACTCATCGTCTTGGATATTTTCTAAAATAAGATAGTCCTGTCTCCGTGACAGGTCCTGAAATCCTGTAATACGATACCCAAGTCCTTTAGCCAAACCGTTAAGGTAATGCAGTTCATCCATTTTATCTTCGGACCATGATTGTAAAGGTCCTGTCATGACCAGCTCCAACAACGGGCTCAGTATTTCGAGATCAAGAAAAAGCAGCTCATCGAGTCGAGGTTGGCGATAATCAGTTTCTACTGCCATACGATTAATAGATGTTTTTTCCAACAAATACTCTATCAATGAGCCTTCGTTGTTAACTAGAGGCAATGGCGATGCATCTGGACTGTGGCTTCGAGCCAGCAAAGGTCGCAATGCGTCAGGATTAAGATACAATTCCGCAAAGCCACTGTCTGTCCGCTCGCGCTGAACATTAGGTATGCTGAGCGAATCCCATCTCAGAGAAATCCCGCCCAATAGTCGCTCCAGAGATTGTAGCTTCAAGTCTTCCGGCAACTGTTTTTTTACCAGCAGCTGATTTTGTAAGGCATATATATCTGACGTTTCAGGACCATGCTCCCCAATAAGCTCTCGCTCTATGGCCCTATTTATCAATCGCACCTGAACTACATTATTGGGACCAAAAGTATGGTGGAACTGATGAAAAAAGGTGCCTGGATTTCGAGTAACATTTGAACTTCCTTCGTTACTTTCACGAAGACTGATGCTATTCATAGCTAGTGCAGCGGCATTCTGATCACGAAATAATGCCAGCCCTGCTTCGGTCATACCGCGCTCTCCAATAGCGGAAGGTATTTCAATTACAAGCCGGTTTTCGGGGCGGGTATCTATAACGTAAGTTCCCCAGCCACGAGGCAATCCTACTTCACTGAGAAGTAGATAACGATCTTCTACTTTAGAAATTGTATAGTCGAGTTCAAAAAGGATAAGTTGGGCCTGATCAATATAATTTGATTCACCGGCAGTTTGATAACGCTTAAGTGCTAATAGTGCATCCTGAAAGCTCGCAAGCTGCACGCCACTTGGTTGTGGTAAATTTTTTCGCCCGACCAAGCTATAGTCAGCGACTCGCTGACGCAACAAAAAATCATCCAGTGTTGCTAAAGTTTGAGTTGGTACTGACAAACGTTCGGTATATAAGGCATCCTCTTTCAACCTAGCGGGAATGAAACTTAGTGCAAAGCCGATGAAGCTCGCCAAAATCACAGCTGTTAATGAAGTTTGCAGAGTTGCTCGAGTAACCCTGATTCCAATATCTTTATCGTGGATTTTAAGAGCCAAAAGCGTTGAGATTAAATAGCCGAAAGCGAAGAAATCCGTGACCTTAACCCATGGTGCAAATAATGCAAATCCATAGCCAAGCATGAGCTTATAAACAAAGCCAACACTAAAGAAAAATACCAGTTTACGTGCACCAGATAGATTGATGTTCGCAAAAAATGGCAACTTGAGCAGTAAATGTACGGCTATCAAAATCACGCCCACTTCAGCAAAGGTCAATAACAGCTTAGTTGGCTGATACCATTGCAACGCTAAAAGCGATGGAATCAAAATGCCATTGAATTCCCATGCGTAATGAAGATTCATTCGTGAGGCAATAAAGGCGGTAGTCAAAAGTATGATGTAAGCCTTAGGACTTGCAAGAATTGAACTAGCCATTTCCTCGTAGAGATAATTCAAGTTACTTACGGAGAAATTGGTTAGCTCCATCAAACCATAGCGAACAATTACAAAGGTGGAAACAAGCGTAACCAAAAGCCAAAAACTTCCTCGCACTAATCCTGGCTTCCAGAAATTATTAGCAATTAGAGCAACAATAATCAGACCAAAGCTATGCAAGTTGTTCGCGTAGTCAAAATCTAGACCAAAATAAGTTCCCATTAAGTCACCTAGTTCCGGCAACCAATAGGCATCAAATATCACCCTAACGATGACACTTGTAAGTACAAGGGCAAAAAAACGGTCACGGCCAAAGAAATCAGCAAGGCCCAGATAACGCCCACCAACAGAGGAAACTGCCAAAACCACCAAATAGGTTACTATGCCTTCGCCTATGATGACTGCCACACTCCATGGCTTGATTAGCAATAATGGCACTAAATAACCAGGAACTACTAAACCAGCTAAACTCCAGCCAAAGCGCAGATTGAAGAAAGCAACAACAGCCACGCCCACCCATACAGTGGTAATAACAGAACTGGCAAGACTACCTTCCGGAAAAATGTTGAAAGGCAGGAAATTCCAATTCATTTCACCAAAAGTCCACTTACTAAAGACTCCAGCGAATGAATATCTAAAGGTTTATGAGCAACAATATTAGCGCCAGAAGCCTTTAACTCTTCATCAAGTCCCGGACGCACGTTACCCGTCAGCATCATAATAGGTTGAGTAAGTTTTTGGTCTTCCCTTAGCCATCGAAGTAAGTAATTCCCATCGAACTCCTGCATCCACAAATCCAGAATAAAGAGGTCAGGTACCTTCCCACTAACCACTTCTTCCATCGCTTTTTTAGCACTAGGCATATGCCTTACTTCATAACCGGCTCGGCGTAATACAAAACCAAGAAGCTGTGCCACATCAACATCGTCATCAACTAGAAGAATGTTTTGTCCGTTAGTATGCGAATTAGTCATCTAAAGAAAATCCTGGTAGACGTATTTCAAACCGTATTCCTTCACCAATTGCGGTTGAAGTATTCAACTCACCGCTCCAAGATATTATTTGGTCCCTCGCTTGACGTAGACGGTGTAAGGCTGGTGTTATGACTTTGGAAGAACCGGCGATCGCTGCTTTCAGACGTTCTTCAGGCATCCCATAACCGCTGTTAGATAAGATGAAAGTCGTCCAGAAAATATCACCCTCTTTCTTTTCTTCGAGGCTCAGATGTATTACGCCACCACTGCTTGAATCATCAGCAAGCATAGCGACGAAGGCATCTAAAGTATTCTCAATCTGGGTCACATCCACTTGCACAAAGGCATTGAAGGCTGGTGGTGATAAATTAAATGTAATATCTCTGGTGGCTAGACGTACTTGCCAGCGTTTGGCAAGAGCTTCTGATATGGCGGTAACATTTACTGGAAATTTCGCCAAACGATTAATGTCATGAACAGTATTAATAATGCTTTGAGAACGACTCAAGGTGTTTGACATCTGGTGTAGCTTGCGCTCGACGAGCTCACTGAATTCTATTTTTTCAGAAGTTATAACATCGTCCTGTCTACTAAGCTGATTGGCCAAAAGTGCTGCCTCCAAATGATTACGCAATTCAGCACTAATCTTATTGCTAAGGTCATCCTTAAAACGTTCAAGGCGCACTAAGTGGGTTACATCCACTAATTCCAGTAAGAAACCATATACTCTGAAGGGTTTAACTGCCCGACTCGAAACATCTGTTTCTTCGCTTTTCAAAAGCCTTACATTTAGTGAGAAAGCCCCTTCCAACTCAGGCATGTTTACAGCAAAAGTCAGGTTCTCTTCATCTATCATTAGCAAATGCTGTAGATGTTCTTTTGCCGTCGTAAGATGCATACCGGTAAGGGTAGCTATGGTATCGGCAGCAGTCATAGTGAATACTGAGAGTCCAGAGCGTTTGACGAGCTCTTCCATTTTACGGTTGACATGAGTCACTTGACCAAAAAGATCGTAGAGAATAGTACTGGTATGAAGGGAATTAAATACATTTTCTAAGAGCGATAAACGTCGTTCAAATAGCTGAGAAGCTTCGCTCAAAGCCCGGTATTCAGATTCCACCGAATCTAGTCGAAGCAAGCGCTGCCATTGACTAGCTTCACTTCGTTGACGAGCCTTCCAAATTTGATGTTGATGAAGCAGTTCACCTATCTGGTTGCTAAAGTCCTTAAGCATAGGGATGAATAACGGGTTAGTTTCCAACGATTCCTGTGTCACTTCTCCACATAGGAAGCCAAGAAGTTGGCCATTGAACTCCAGCGCGACAACGAATTGGCGGCTATCAGATACAGGGTTCTTAAGAAATGTTTTAGAAAGTAGAATCGGACCACCTTCTTCACGGGCTGTCGAATACGGAGTGCGTTCAAAATCTCTTCGGCGTTCATCAATGTCGTTTATAGAACAGCCATATGCCTTAACTTCGTGTAAATGCTTGCCAGTAGCTTGTCGTTCTAGAAGGATCGCTCGCTCAAGGTTCAAAACCTGAGTTGTCATGATTATGATTTGCCCCCAAGGATCCTGACTTAAATTGAAGTCTTGAGGCAGTAAACGATCATGCATGCGATGACTATTTAAGCGCAGCAACTTACGAACTGTCGCCGACTCAAGTTTTTGCTCGCGCAAAGAAAGCAAGTACCAAAGGATCAAATGAAATGCCATCAACTCTGCCACAGGCAGAACTAAGTCTAGAAAGAAAAGGCTAAACCAACCAACCAGCAATAAACTAATAATGCCACCAACGGCAATCTCCATGGATCGACGCACTCCCAGATGAAAGTGCATTAGTGCCGAGACACTCAATAAAACAAGTAGAAACAATAAATTCAGCCACCAATTTGTGGTTTGAAGTGGTTTCCCTCGGAGTAATGTTTCGACTGTATAGCCGGCATACATAAGCCTCGAGACGTTTGCTTCTTCCGGCAACGGTGTGAGTAAGGATGGGTTGGTCGGATCGATGCCTCGACCAATCAAAACCACACGATTATTTATCAAATCATCTGTTAGGTCACCAGCCAGAACCCGCTCAGCATTTATTAAAGGAAAATAGTTCATTCCTGGACGAAAATCGATTAGAAAGCTATCTTCAACTGGCGCTGTGCCCAACACGCGGCTCCCAACTGCATTCTCTACACTGATGTAGTTTTGGCCTGAATTGGTAACAACTGCTTTGTGAACACCTAATTCAGCTAAATTCTGGCTAGGAGGAAGCGTAAGAATATTTTTACCATCAGAAGCTTGGGCGGCAGTCTGACTAATAATGATTCCCGACGAGCGAAGCTCTTCAAGTTGTATTTCAGATAATTCAGCTGGCTGACGCATGAGAACAATACTTAAAGGTTGGTATTCTCTGAGCCGTGTTAGAAGTTCAATCCATTCTTGTGATTTTAGACGATCGAATTCAGCCTCGACTAAAAGCACTTGGGGTACTTCTCTCTCTGTAGGATTGAAATAGTGATATTGCCAGTTTATCCATGCATTAGATAACTGGAATACACCCAGCATGCTTGCAAGCCATATAAAGACAATGGCGACTAAAGCAATTAGAGGACCGGCGAAACGCCAACGATCCATGTTAGTTAAAAGCATAGTGATAACCAGACTAAATGGCCTATGTCTCTTACTTGCCACCCAACCAGGCTGAAGGACTTAGATCTTGTAAATTAAAATTTCACCTGATGATAGTAGGTTGCTTACAACCTAGTCAACCAATGTAGACTCCATGGTATGTAGTAACTTCTTAAGCTAATATTCAGGATTGAGAGCAGTATTGTGATGCTGAAATATTTTGAATATGCACAAAACAATGGATTTTTTGTAATGCAAAAGCCTCATCTTCCAGCAAATGAAGCCCTTCGTCTTACCAGTCTTGCCGATCACTACATTTTAGATACACCAAGTGAACAAGTCTTTGATGCCATCACGACATTAGCAGCAAAAATCTGCGATACCCCTTATGCATTTATCGCTTTACTCGATTCACGCCGTCAATGGTTCAAATCTACTTATGGCATGGATTTACAAGAATCGAATCGTGAAGAAAGCTTTTGTGGTCACACCATTCTCGGCAAAGAGATAATGGAAGTATCTGATGCTAGCTTAGACCCTCGCTTCCATGACAACCCTTTTGTTGAAGGCGACTTCCATGCTCGCTTTTATGCCGGCAAACCTATTTTTAGTTCCGATGGTTTTGCCCTTGGCACGCTTTGCGTGATGGACCGTAAACCTCGCCAACTCTCTACTGAGCAAACTGAGGCGATTAATGCTCTAACCCAGTTGGTTGAAACATTGATTAGTTCGCGCCGTCAACAAGCCCGAGATGCTTGGCTTGGTTCTATCCTCAATAATATATCCGAAGAAGTTACTCTTTTTGATATGGAAAACCTGCACTATATCTACGCTAATGAAAGTGCTTTGAAAGGCATTGACATAGAGCTTAATGACCTAGAGAAATGCACGCCTTTAGATTTGATGCCCGAACTCGATCTACAAGCTCTTAATGAACTGCTATTGCCCTTACGTAATGGAGAAAAAAATGTAGTGATAAGCGAGCAGATGCGTAAGCGTAAAGGAGGAGCACTATATCCTGTAGAACTAAGAATTCAGATCGTTAATTCTCCAACACCTGTTTTTGCAAGCGTGGTACGCGACATCAGCGAGCGTAAAGCAATCGAGCGTGCTCAGCGAGACCTTATTTCCACAGTCAGTCATGAACTTCGCACTCCCCTTGGATCAATCGATGGTGCCTTATCGGTGATCACTTCAGGAATGGCTGGTCCGATTTCTGAACCCGTTAGTGAAATGGCATCACTTGCTCAACGCAACAGTCAACGGCTAGTGAAACTAATTACAGAGTTTCTAGATCTAGAAAAGGCTGAGCTAGGCAAAGTCGACTTCCATCTAAAGTCCATTAAACTCAATGAAGTTCTTAATGAAGCAATATCGTCTAACATAGGCTTTGCACTTAAGCACAATGTCGGTTTAGAGCTGGGCCAAGTACCAAATATCATTGTAATTGCTGATCACGATCGACTTCAGCAAATTCTAACCAACCTTATATCTAACGCAATAAAGTTTTCTCCTATCAATACCAGCGTCAAAATTGAAGCCACCCCTTTGAAAAGTAAAAAAGATAATGAACCACTCGTTAGAATCAGTGTAATTGACTGCGGTCCTGGTATTCCTGAGGAGTTCAAGCCCTACATATT
>CAYYRO010000028.1:18341-21992 GCA_964474075.1 uncultured Methylophaga sp. | reverse complement strand
AGAGGACATGCTATGCAACAAACCGAGGACACGCCATGCAGTTAACCGAGGCTATGCCACGGAATGCCGAGTGTTTGTATACGCTTACCGAAATTGATGCCGTCTTAAGCGATTTAGCGGCGCAGCTAAATCGTGACTATGCCGATAAAAATCCATTGCTTTTATGTGTGATGAACGGTGCAGTGATTACGATGGGGCAATTATTGCCCAAGCTCGATTTTGCCCTGCAAATTGATTACATTCATGCCAGCCGCTACGGCGATAAAACGGTTGGTGGTGAATTGGTCTGGCAGGCGCGGCCACAAACCGAAATGGCCGGTCGGCATGTTTTACTGATCGAAGATATTTTTGATGAAGGGCATACCTTAATTGCCTTGCGGGAATTTTGTCAGCAGCAAGGCGCCATCTCAGTGGCCTGCCTGGCGCTTGCCGATAAACACCATTCACGAAAAACCGGCCAACCCCCTGAATATATCGGCCTCAATGTCGCAGATCGTTATGTATTTGGTTTTGGTATGGATGTGCAGGGTTTTTGGCGTAATGCGCCGGGAATTTTTGCTATGGCAGAGACAAATTCATGATGGGCGTGATTGGTGGCAGCGGTTTGAGTCAGTTGCCGGGATTAAACATTATTGAAAAAATTCAATTAGATACACCCTTTGGCGCCCCTTCGTCACCGATTGTCAAAGGTGAATTTAATGGCCAAACCATCATGTTTTTGCCACGGCATGGCGAACATCACACCATTCCGCCGCATTTGATTAATTACCGGGCCAATCTATGGGCGTTGCATCATTTGGGCGTCAGAGAAATTCTAGCAGTGGCGGCTGTTGGTGGCATCAGCGATGTAATGTTGCCGGGGGTACTGGCGGTGCCCGATCAAATTATTGATTACACCTGGGGGCGAGACAGCAGCTTATTCAGCGAAAATTTCAGCGCCGAAAAACATATTGACTTTACCTATCCCTATGATGCCGGTTTACGACGGAAAATTATTGATGCGGCAGCAAATATCGAACTGTTAATTTTTGATGGCGGCACTTATGCGGTAACGCAGGGACCGAGACTGGAAACCGCTGCTGACGTCCGTCGTTTTGCCAATGATGGTGGTGATCTGGGCGGTATGACGGCAATGCGGGAAGCGGCTATTGCCCGTGAGCTTGACCTTGCTTATGCCAGCATCGCTGTGGTGGCGAATAAAGCCGCGGGTTTAGATGAAAAAACGCTGACCATGGACGACATTTTGCAAACGATCACAGTCGCTATGGACAGCGTCAAACAGCTGATTAGCGCTCTGGTAAATGTTAAAAGCTAGTCGGGTAGAGAATAACTTTCTGAGCCCTGAATACTAGCCAGCGCAGCATCTGGCATATTGACCGGTATCAATTGCAGAATTGCGCCGAAACGGGGATGATCGAAGTAATGCAGTTCCTTGCTGCGCAGACGCCGTGACTCTTTAAGATTCGGGTAGCGTGAGCCCTGAAAAGCACCATCATCAGCAGTGCCACGCTGACCGCCATCCTGCAACCACAGATCCAGTTCACTATGTAAATACGAAGATTTATAGATACGGATGTGACCGCTCATCCGTTCACCATCAATGGCTACCAGTGGGCTGGCGTTTTTATTGAGCGCACTTTGTTGCCAGCTCTGATAGCTAAGCACCCGATAATTAGCCGAGCTACGTAAACGCTCGGCAACACCAGCCAAAGATTCACGATTGGCAGGCTGAATTTTGCTATTGGACGTTTGTGGCGTGACCGCCGCTGGATCGTTTGGCGGCATTACCGGCCACTGTTCATCAGTTGCAGGATTAAGCTGTTCAAATACCACCAGCTCAACCTGATACCACTGCTCAGCGTGCGCTGGCAGGCTGAGCAGCAAACCAGTGAAAAACAATATGCTAAAACGTTTGGAAATTGCCATGTTTTTGCCCTGTGTTATTTAAGCTTATTGTCTAATGTCGGTGGCAAAAAGTCCAAGTTTTATCCGATATTTACTGCTTTACTGCTATCATCGGCAGCAGTTCTAATTTGAACAAAGGAGTGTAATCATGGGTGGATTTGCAAGCTTAGTGATTATCATTGCCGTACTGGCGGTGGTGGTCATTTTAATGGGGGTCAAACCGGTCCAGCAGGGACGCGAATTTACGGTGGAACGCTTTGGTCGGTACACTCGGACACTGCGGCCCGGTTTGAATTTAATTGTGCCGGTCATTGATAAAATCGGTTCCAAAATCAATATGATGGAACAAGTCCTCGATGTACCTTCGCAGGAGATCATCACCAAAGATAACGCCATGATCCGCGTTGATGGCGTGGTGTTTTTTCAGGTCATAGATGCTGCCAAAGCAGCTTATGAAGTCAGCGGCCTCGATAATGCCATCCTCAACCTGACCATGACCAATATTCGTACAGTGATGGGCTCGATGGACCTGGACGAATTACTCTCCAAGCGTGATGAAATTAATACCCGTTTGTTAAATGTGGTGGACGATGCCACCACCCCATGGGGTATTAAAGTCACCCGTATTGAAATCAAGGATATTGAACCACCAGCGGATCTGGTCGAAGCCATGGGCCGGCAAATGAAAGCCGAGCGGGTCAAACGCGCCAATATCCTTGAAGCAGAAGGGCATCGTCAGTCCGAGATCCTGCGTGCTGAAGGTGATAAACAAGCCGTAGTTTTGGATGCCGAAGGCCGGCGTGAAGCGGCATTTCGCGATGCTGAAGCCCGTGAACGTTTAGCCGAAGCAGAAGCCCGTGCGACGGCTATGGTGTCTGAGGCGATTGCCAAGGGTGATATTCAGGCAATTAATTATTTTGTCGCCCAGAAATATGTTGAAGCGCTTAAAGATATGGCTTCTGCTAATAACCATAAAGTGGTGCTGATGCCATTGGAAGCGAGCAGTGTGATTGGCTCACTGGCTGGTATCACTGAACTTGCCAAAGAGGCATTTGCCAAGAAAGGGCCTGACAATGCCGCTAATTGATTTTTGGCATTGGTGGATTTTGGCGGTGGCACTAATCATCGTTGAAATATTGCTGCCCAGCTTTTTTGCTTTGTGGTTAGCCATTGCGGCGGCGCTGACCGGTTTATTGCTGTTGATTTTTCCGGGGCTCGGCTGGGAATGGCAATTGCTGTTGTTTGCCTTGTTTTCGATGGTGAGCATTGTTGCCTGGCGGCGATATTATCAGAAACATCCCATTAAGACCGATGAACCCTTGCTAAACCGACGTGGTGAGGGATATGTGGGCCGGGAATTAACATTGAGTCAGCCGATCATTGATGGTATTGGTAAAATCCGTCTCGATGATTCCACCTGGAAAGTGCAGGGGCCGGATTGTCCTGCCGGTACCAAGGTTCGCATTAAAGCGTTAAATAATGTGGTATTTATCGTTGAGAGGCTGGATTAGCGTTCGTGTCTGAGTTTTTTAATACTGGTCTCAGCCAGCAGCAGTTTTTGAATGAATATTGGCAAAAAAAGCCATTGTTGATTCGTAATGCATTTCCAGTCCCCGTTATTGATTTAACCGCTGAAGATTTGGCGGGCTTTGCCTGTGAGCACGATATTGAATCCAGATTGATTCGCCAGACAGGCGATAATAAATGGTCATTGCAACATGGACCGTTGGCAGAATCCGTATTTGC
>CAYYRO010000028.1:0-18331 GCA_964474075.1 uncultured Methylophaga sp. | reverse complement strand
CAGGATATGGATTCGCACTGGCCGTCGTTACAGGCTTTGTTGACGCCATTTAAGTTTATTCCGGACTGGCGGCGTGACGATATTATGATCAGTTATGCGGTACCGGGTGGTTCGGTGGGGGCACATATTGATAATTACGATGTGTTTTTACTGCAAGCGCAGGGTGTGCGTCGTTGGCAAATTGCAGCACAGCCCGAAAATCAACCGCAATGGCTGGCAGATTGTCCGTTGCGGATTTTGCAGGATTTTACTGCCGATCACAGTTGGGATCTACAGCCCGGCGATATGTTGTATCTGCCGCCTGCGTTTGCCCATCATGGTATTGCCCAGTCGGATTGTATGACGGTATCTATTGGTTTCCGGGCGCCGACCCAGCGGCAATTGCTCGATGCTTTTGTTGATGTGTTGGCTGAGAAAGATTCAGTCGATGTTTTTTACAGTGATGCGGATTTGCTGGCGACCGACATGCCTGCTGCTATTGATGCGCCCAGTCTGAATCGGGCTAAAAAATTATTAATTGACGCACTGGAGCAACATCCGGAGCTGATTGTAAAAGCGTTTGGCCGGCAGGTGACAGAAACTAAACCGGCTTTATCACCGTGGTTAATAGCTGAAACGGATGAACTTGAAACCCCAACTGCGTTAAATACGTTTTTTGCGCAAGGTGGTATTTTACAACGCAATTTAATGGTGCGGCTTGCCTGGTATGCCTCGACAAACGCGGTCAGTGTTTTTGTCGCTGGTCAGGATTATCAGCTACCCGCCGAATCGGCCCGGCTGGTAGCTCATATTTGTTCAGTTTCGAAGATAACTGCTGATGACTGGCAACAAATCCAGCAGCAAGCTGAATTAACAGATTTACTGCTGGCTATGTTGGCTGATGCCGCCTGGATAACAGACGATTAAAATTAACTGGGACGGCGTTTAAATTCAGTTTTATGGCATTTTGGGCATGGCGGAATACGGCCGGTTTTCTTAAAGTGCATTTGGGTATTACAGTCGGCGCAATACAGCGTGCCGATGCCGGTGATTTCACCGGTATGATATTGCTTGGCTGCTCGCGCCTGAATGGCGAGTTTATCCAGTTCAAAACGCGTGCGGTCTGCGACTTTGGCAAACATCTCAAACATGCGATTTTCGATTTGTTGTAAATCAAATTGCAACCAGGTGGAAAACTCATTGCCGCTGCGTTGCAGATATTCAGCTGCATCATGAAGATCGCGTTCAACATAAGCGGCGACTTTATCGGCTTCTTCACTGGTGACTTCACGAAGCTCAACGGCCCGTTGACGAGCCATTTCAATCCGTTGTTTTAATGTCGGTGATGCTTCAGATTCGGCATTATCAAGAAATTCATGGACACGGGTCATCATCCGGTCATAAGCAGCACTCAATTTTTCATCAAACTTTGGTTCATTCATGACATTGATCCTTTAAAGAATGCGGGTTATAAGTTAACTTAGCATAAAACTGAAAACCGGAGGAAACCGTTTTGTCGACAATGCGTAAGCTTTATTTGCTGGGGTTTTTGTTTAGTTTGGTGCTGTTTGGTGGCGCATTGTATATGCAATATGTGATGCAACTTGAACCTTGTCCATTGTGTGTTTTACAACGGATGGCAGTGTTGTTGGCTGGCGGATTGTTTTTGCTGGCGTTTTTATTGAATCCAAAACACACCGGCAGCAAAATATTCAGCAGCCTGATTGGCTTGGTGGTCATTGCAGGCGGTGCTGTCTCTGCCAGACATATCTGGTTGCAAAATCTGCCACCAGAGGATGTTCCCAGCTGCGGACCAGGTTTTGATTTTATTGTGGGTAATTTTCCACTGACGGATGCTTTCGGAATGATTTTCAGTGGCTCTGGGGAATGTGCTGAAATTTCCTGGCAGTTTTTGGGGCTGACGATTCCGGCATGGACCTTGATCGCCTTTGTTGTGATGTTATGGCTAGCTTGGCAAGCCGCAGCGAGTGCGGCTAAACAGCAGCGCCGCTTGTTTTAGCGGGCGCGGTAGACGATACGGCCTTTGCTCAAATCATACGGTGTTAGCTGTACGGTAACTTTGTCGCCCGTCAAAATGCGGATGTAGTTTTTACGCATTTTGCCTGAAATATGCGCTGTTACAACGTGGCCGTTTTCCAATTCAACGCGGAAAGTTGTATTGGGCATGGTGTCGATAACAGTGCCTTCAAATTCAATATGATCTTCTTTTGCCATAGATTCCGTAAATCGGTCCAAAATTAAAAGATCCATTCTGCCGTAAAATCACTGATTATTCAAAGTTTATTATCAAAATCATGCCATTGACTGTCAAAATACTGCAATGCAGCAAAGCGGGTTTTGTAATTCATTTTGGGACTTTCTTCAATCCAGTAACCGAGATATAGATAATCCAGCCCTTGCTGCCTTGCCAGTTCAATTTGTTTCAGTATGGCCAGTGTGCCCAGACTTCGTTCTGACAATTCCGGCTCAAAAAAAGTATAAAACGCCGAGGCTGCCCCGGTAACAAAATCGGTTACAGCAACTGCCAGCAGCTGATCCTTATCAAAAATTTGAATAAATCGGGTATCGCTCCAGCTGCTGGTCAGAAATTGCTGGTAACTGTGCTGGTTCGGGTTATCCATGCCGCCGCCGGGATGCCGGCTGTGAAGGTAACGACAATACAGGTCGTAGTGTTGATCATTAAATTCGGCTGCATGCATGTTAACGGTGATTTGCTGATTCTGCCGCAGACAACGTCGCTGGTTACGGTTGGGCTTAAAATCGTTAACCTTAATACGCACCGGTACACAAGCTGCGCAGCCGGGACAATGTGGCCGGTAAACATGTTCGCCGCTGCGCCGAAAACCATGCTGAATGAGCTGACTGTAAAGTTTATTGGTTAATGGACGCAGCGGATCCGGATAAATATTGCGCGCCTGACGATCCGCTAAATAAGAACAGGGATGTAAGCGATCCTGATAAAAATCGAGGCTCATACCGGCCGGGGCAGATCAGCATCGATCTGCCAGTGTCCAGGCAATCGTTGTTTATCACATAAAGGCTGCATAACCCGGATAAAGTCATTACGCGGCAGAATTTTTGCGCCGAGTCTCGCTAAATGATCTGAGTGTACCTGACAATCAATCAGCGGGAACTGCCAACGTTGCAGTTGTTGTGTCAAAGCGACAAGAGCGACTTTAGAACTGTCAGTGACAAAACTGAACATGGATTCACCAAAAAACATTTTACCAATGGCCACGCCATACAAACCACCCACCAGCTTTTCTTGCTGCCAGCATTCAACACTGTGTGCATAACCTTGTCGATGTAATTCCTGATAAGCAGCAATCATATCTTCATGAATCCAAGTGTCATGCGGTTTACCGGTTTGTTTATTACGTGGTGCAGCACAGGCCAGCATAACATCGGTAAAGGCTTTATCGAAAGTCACCTGAAAATCGCCTCGTCTGAGAATTTTATTCAGGCTTTTACTGACTTTAAGTTGGCTGGGGGCCAGTACCATGCGTGGATTAGGACTCCACCACAAGATAGGGTCTTGTTTATTAAACCATGGAAAAATACCCAACCGATAAGCTGCCAGTAATCGGTTAACTGATAAATCACCGCCAGCGGCTAATAAACCGTGCTCGGTGGCATGTTCCAAGGGCGGGAAACGGATATCTTCAGTGGGGGCCAGCCAGCTGATTGCCATGGTCAGTCGTTGATTTGCAGGTTCAGTTCTTTGGCCCAGTAGATGGCATCAAGATAGGCCCGAACCAGCACCTCAACAGGTAATGGTGAGTTTTCAATAGCCTGCCAATCTCCGCGTTCATAACGCAAAACATCCTGCAGGGCCTGACCAGCAGCACCTTGTTTATCAAGTAATGCGCTGCGCAGTTCATCAGATAAAGGCAGGTTTTCGAGCAGATTGGCCAACGGTTTATCGAGTAGTGCATCCAGCGTCGAAAACATGCCGGTGGCAAAAAATACTTCGCCATGACCTTTATAAAATTTTGCCAATAATTCACACATACGAGCGCGGATCATGGCAACGTTGCGTAATTCATTGGGTTTATGATCCAGCCCTGATAAGCACAGCAAACTTGCCCAGGTTTTTATCTTATTGTGGCCAAGCAGGACCACTGCTTCTCGGGTACTACCAACTTGTCTGGGCAGGCCAAAAAATGCTGAATTAATCAGCCGCAGTAATTTATAACTGAGGGTAACATCCTGATTAATGATAAGCGCCAGTTCATCAGCTTCAACTTCCGGATCCTGCAGTTTAACCAGCAATTCCATCAGCGTTTGCGCTGACGGGGGCATTTTATGCATATCACGGGTGGCTGGCAGTGTGTAAAAATTGCCCTGCAATAAATCGACAGCAAAACTTTTACAAAAACTGAATTGATCCAAGGCATTAACATTAGTGGCACATAGCTGATCGTGTCGCCGCCGCCAATGGGGAAGATTTTCAGTCAGGCTTGCGGGATCAAAACGATTTAAATCGATTAGTAGCAACTCGGTATGCACATCATGATCAACGCCATTGGCATGACCGGCAAAGGCAAAAGGCCGGTTGCGAGATTCCGGCAGTGGCTTGCCGTAAATATCCAGCGTGACATCAATGCCGGCAATATCAATATTGTATAAAGCAGCACGCCAGGACTCGGGCATGGTGAGCAAGGCTTTTTGACGATTGCTAATCGCCGGTAAAATAGCTGTTAGCTGAGCTAAAAATGCCGGCACTTCAAAATCATCATCAAGTTTTTGGCCATTTTTATCGAGAAACGTCAGATGATAACTGTCTACATCCAGCCGGTTATTGACGAACAAAGGCTGACGATGGATTAAGCCATTAAAAGTTTTTAGCGCGTCATATGGAGCAGTATAATCGGCCATGATTGTGCCCTAGCTGAAATCTAACGCTGAGATCAAACGGATCCCCGACCCGAAAATGCATGAGACAGTGTACCACTGTCAACATATTCTAATTCACCACCGAGCGGGATACCGTGCGCTAATCGGGTAACATGAATCTGCCTGGCGCGGGCCAGTTCGCTGATGTAATGTGCGGTGGCTTCACCCTCGACGGTGGGGTTGGTAGCGAGAATCAATTCCTGGACATTACCGGCATCCATCCAGCTAATTAAATCTGCTATACCCAATGCTTCCGGGCCAATGCCATCAAGTGGTGATAAATGGCCGGTCAGCACAAAATACTGTCCCTGATAATGGGTGGCTTGTTCAATCGCCAATACATCGCTGGGCATTTCAACGACACAAAGTTGATCATCGCGGCGGCTGGTATCACTGCAACGACTACACATTTCAGTTTCACTGAGAATGCGGCAGCGCTGACAGTGCCGGACATTTTGCAGCGCACCTTGCAAAGCTTGCATCAATTGTGCTGCGCCATCCCGATCCCGTTCTAATAAGTGAAAGGTCATACGCTGGGCAGATTTGGGACCGACGCCTGGCAGACAACGTAATGCCTGTATCAACTGATCAATATTGGGGCCGAGTTTTGCCATAAATGCTTTTTAAAAGGGCAGCTTCATGCCGGGCGGCAACATGCCAGACATCCGTTCTTGTGTGGTCTTTTCAACCTGGCGAACTGCATCATTAATGGCTGCCGCAATGAGGTCTTCGAGCATGTCTTTGTCATCTTCAAACAGGCTGTCTTCAATTTGCACCCGTTTAACATCATGTTTACCAGTCATGGTGATTTTCACCATACCGGCACCGGATTGGCCGGTGACTTCGACATTAGCCAATTCTTCCTGGGCTTTTTGCATATTGGCCTGCATTTGCTGGGCCTGTTTCATCATGTTACTGAGTCCGCCTTTCATGGGCTGATTCCTCTTAATTCAAAGGTTTAATCGTACTGTCGATTATACGGGCATTAAAGGTGTTTTTGATCACCTCAACGACCGGATCATTATGAATCGCAGCTTTGGCATCTTGCTGCTGCTGTGCCTGTTGCTGAGCGCGTTCGCCGGCAAGTGTAGTCTCTGAATGACTGTTCTTATCATCCGTTGTTTCAAATTGTAGTTTGACTTCATAGCCGAGACTTTTACTGACAGCCGCCTGCAAACGGGATTTCGCATTGGTGGTCGCAAGGTGGGCCAAATCTTTGGCTAATAGCAGCGTGATGTGTTCATCTTTGGCCTCAACAAAAGCACAATGATCAGCTAATTGCCTAGTAATGGCTGAGAGCTTCAGTTTCGCCACTAACTGTGTCCAGTTGACCAAAGATAAAGCGGGATCATCGGATGATTCAGATGATGGTGGCGGCGTGAATTCTGGTTCAGCAATGGCATTTTCATTCATCTGAACGGGCGGGGGACTAGCTTGAGAAACCGGTGTTTCGGCAACATTTTCAATTGCTGATGGTGAGGCTGGGGGAGTAGGTTCCGCCACTGGCGCAGTCAATTGAACCGGTGCACTTTCGGGCACCTCAGCGGGCGTGGCTGGCGACTTTTTTGGCGGTGTTTCTCGGCTATTGTCATCAATTGACTGCGGCTGAAAATGTAACATTCGCAGCAGCGTCATTTCAAAGCCACTTTGTGGATCAGCGGCATATGGCAGATCCCGTTTACCATGCAGAGCAATTTGATACAGCAACTGCACGGTTTCAGCAGACAATGATGTCGCCAATGGTTGCAGTGCTTTATCCATACTGCTGTCCGGATTTTCTGAATCCGGTACCAGTTGCAAGGTGGCAATACGCTGCAGGGCATTCATCAATGCATCCAGAACGACATTAACATCACGACCCAGCGCGACTAACTCAGCGGCTTGCTGTAACAGATTTTGCCCGTCCTGTGCTGCTAATGCCTGCAAAATCGCCAATAACTGATCATGTGAAACATTGCCAAGCATCTGATGCACGCTATCGGCATTGACTTTGCCATCACCAAAACCTATCGCCTGATCCAACAAACTCAATGCATCGCGCATACTGCCATCAGCGGCATGGGCAAGTTGTTGCAGTGCTTCAGTTTCAAATTCGATAGATTCTTTACCGAGAACATCTGCAAGATGATCGGTAATCTGTTTGACCGTTAAACGACGCAGATTAAATTGCAGGCAGCGTGACAAAATAGTCACCGGCAATTTTTGCGGATCGGTGGTGGCGAACAGGAATTTTACGTGCGGTGGCGGTTCTTCGAGCGTTTTCAGCAGGGCATTAAAACTACTGGTCGACAGCATATGCACTTCGTCGATCAGATAAACCTTATAGCGGCCACGACTTGGGGCATATTGCACATTATCAAGTAACTCACGGGTGTCATCGACTTTGGTGCGCGAAGCAGCATCGACTTCGATCAAATCAACAAACCGGCCGGCATCAACTTCCTGACAACTGCTGCATTCTCCGCAGGGGGTCGCGCTCACGCCTTGTTCACAATTCAGGGATTTGGCGAGTATACGTGCCAATGTGGTTTTGCCAACGCCGCGGGTACCGGCAAATAAAAAGGCGTGGTGCAGACGGTTTTGGTTGAGACCATTAATCAGCGCCTGCAACACATGCTGCTGGCCGATAACTTCGGAAAACGATTTGGGTCGCCATTTGCGGGCCAGCACCAGATAACTCATATCAGTCTGTCGATCACCCATTGATGTCTGAAAAATTAGGGTGGTGGACCCGTACCAGCCTGATCTCGGCGCCCGAGTCCGAAGGCTTCGCTGCTCCCTTCCGGGCCTGACGGGGTAACCTACATATCGTCGCGAGGAGACCAGCACGAGCCACCATTGAAGCCGCCATTCTAAGGGTTTTTGCCCAGTTTTACCATGATTAATGGATTTGTTTCTGAGACTGCTCAAGGCGTTCTACTAATGCTAATATCGGCACAGAATTAGTGGCAGTGACTATCATGCTATTAACTGTTGTTCTCACCGCCGGGAGATAGTTATTTGAACGTGCAAGCTGGATATCGTGAACTGCTGATTAATATGGCGGTGGCCATTGCATATTTTGTCAGCGGTCAATTGAGTCTGGCTTTCACGGCTGCCGAACAATACGCTTCAGTAGCCTTTCTTCCGATCGGTATTGCCATTATGGCGGTACATACCTATGGCTGGCGTGCGGCGCTGCCGGGCATATTTATTGGTGCCCTCGCAATAAATACAGCTATTCCCTGGTATGAGACCGGAGTTGATTTTCTGGCTGTCCAGATTGGTTTGCTGGTAGCCATGGCCAGCAGTATCCAGGCTTTGTTGGCGAGTATGGTGATTCGGCGCTTTTGTCAGACGCCATTGGAGCTTGAAACCGACCGGCAGATTCTGCAATTTTTATTTTTAGTTCCGTTGCTGACACTGGTTAGTGCCAGTATCAGTGTGCCGTTTTTGTTGTATGCAGGTGTTGAAAACAATCTGACCCCGCTTGGTTTATGGGCATCGTGGTGGTTAGGCGATGCATTGGGCTTATTGATTGCAGGACCTATCACGCTTAGTTTTATCGGTAAGCCCAAAGCGATATGGCGGCCCAGACGGTTTATGCTTGCCCTCCCGACAGCAGTCGTATTTATCGCAGTCGTTATGGTTAGCCAGAGCGTCGCCAATCTGGAGCAGCGCGAACTGGAAGATCGTTTTCGTATTCGTACCCAGGAAGCCGGCACCTTATTTCAAATCGCTTTAACGGCGCAGGAGTTGGTTCAGGACAGTGTTGCACAACTGTTTGTCAGTTCCGGTGAGGTGACCCGTGAAGAGTTTAGTGAATTTGTTAAATGGGCGACCGATAAAAGCGAAAACATACAGGTCATAGAATGGTTGCCAAAAATTACCCGCGATCAACGCGCCGCCTATGAAGCTGAACAAAGACGCTATTTCGGTCCGGATTTCACCATTAAAGATATCAAGCCTGGTAACAAATTGGTGCCGGCTGAAGATCGCGAAGAATATTTTCCGATTACTTATTTACAACCTGAAGAAGGTAATAAGCGCGCGCAGGGCTTTGACCCGACTTCATCTGCAATTTCCAATGCTGCTGTGCAGACGTCGCTGATTAGTGGTAGCAGTTACGCAAGACCACCATTGATGATGGTTCGTGAGAACTTTAGTAAGCGAATATTGATGTTATACCGACCGGTGTATCGCACCGCTGATGGCAAACTGACGCTGAATCTCAACAATGCAGAAGTGGCCGGAATGGTAAATGTCGCAATACGCACCGAAGATTTTGTTGAAAATATACTGGGCAAACGGGAATTTACCGAATTTGATATTCAATGGCAGGATTCACTGAGTGGCGATTTTTACTACGATGTTCCGGTCAGCGAAACACCACCATTTCAGCATACCGTTGATATTCAGTCGGCAGGACGACAAATGCGGTTAATTTTTACACCAACCGAATTATTCCTTGAACAAAACCTGCGGCATCAGGCCTTGTTTGTCATGGTGGGCGGCTTTTTGTTAACCGGTTTATTTTGTGCGCTGATATTAAGTGTTACTGGCCGTACTCACCGAATTGCCAGTGAAGTAACACGGCGTACCGAAGAGTTATCAGTTGTCACGGAACGGGCAGTAGAATCAGAGCGGCGAATTCGTGAAGTGCTGGCCGATATGCAGCGCGCGCAAGCGGATTTGCGTTTATCAGATGTGGCATTTAACGCGGCCAGTGAAGGTTTTTTAATTACCGATGCACAAAAAAATGTCATCGCCATTAACTCTGCTTACAGTCTGATTACGGGGTTTACAGAAGCTGAAGTGTTGGGTCAGTTTCCACAATTACTGGATCGCGGTCTTAACGACGAACTGTTTTTTTCCAAACTCTGGGCTGAATTGAATTTCCATGGTTTATGGCGGGGGGAAATCCTTAGCCGACGTAAGGATGGCGAGATTTTTTCGGCCTATCTGTCGATGTCAAAAGTCCATAATGAAATAGACGAACTGACAAATTATGTTGCGGTGTTTACTGATATTAGTGAAACCAAGCAAGCACAACTGACCATCGAACATCAGGCCAATTACGACTTGCTCACCGGACTGCCCAACCGGCGTTTATTTAATGATCGTTTGGAGCAGGAGCTTCGCCATTGTCAGCGGGACCATAGCAAGTTGTGTCTGATGTTTCTGGATCTGGATCGTTTTAAGGATATAAATGACACACTGGGTCACGATGTCGGCGATGAGTTACTAAGGCATATGGCAGACCGAATTCAGAACTGTTTGCGGGACGTCGACACCGTTGCCCGTTTGGGGGGGGATGAATTTACCATTATTCTGACCGGTCTTGAAGCGCGTCAGGATGCAGTTATGGTTGCGCAAAAACTGATTGAAATTATAGAACAACCAATGCGTATCAAAGACCAGACGATCCGCGTTAGCACCAGTATCGGTCTGACCTTTTATCCGGATGATGGTGAAAACTCAGGCTTACTGATGCAAAACGCTGACCGGGCGATGTATGCCGCAAAAGACGCTGGCGGCAGTGCCTTTATGCTGTATTCCTCAGAGCTTGAGTCTACTTGGCGCTCACGAACATTCATCATTAACGAGCTAGAGCAAGCGCTTAATGAAAATCAAATCTGTATTTTTTATCAACCGGTTATTCATGCGGAGAGCGGCGCTATAAGTGCTGAGGCCCTAGTTCGATGGCAACATCCTGATCGGGGATTAATTTCACCGATAGATTTTTTACCGGTAGCTGAGAGGATGGGGTTGATAGGCAAGATTGATGATCATGTATTTGCCGGCGTGTGTAAGCAAATCCAACAATGGCAGCAGCAGGGGCTCGGAAATATTGCGGTATCAATAAACCGCTCGGCACAGGGGTTTGGTACACAGGAAGGGCGCCTTGACTGGATCACTCACTTACAAGCGCTGGGTTTGGAGAGCAGTTTAATCACGCTGGAAATCACAGAAGGTGTACTGCTACAACGGAGTGCTGAAAGTCGGGACTTATTGCGTAATTTACGTAATTACGGGGTGAAAATTTCTATTGATGATTTTGGTACCGGTTATTCATCACTGGCTTATTTGAAGCAACTGGAAGTGGATTATCTGAAAATCGATAAGTCATTTGTCCGCGATCTGGAAACCGATGAAAACGATCGTGCCATTATCGAAGCTATCGTCGTAATGGCTAAACGTTTGGATATCGGAGTTGTTGCAGAAGGCGTGGAAACTACCAGCCAACTGGAGATATTGAAGCAAATGGGCTGTGATTGGCTTCAGGGATATTATTATGCGCAACCATTACCCAGTGAAGCTTTTGTCCGCTATATTCTTGATAATCGCCTAAAATCTTAGTCGCTGTATGGTAGTGCACTGGCAAAAAAAGGTGCTGCAACAACTCAGCAGGCTTAATAACCAAAGTTTATTCGGCTTTTTGAGTGATCCATAATTTGGTTTAGCGGCTATCTGTTGCCAGCTGCTTTTCCGATAATGCTATATGCGGATCTCATCCGCAATGATGCCCTGGCTTTCTTCGTACCAAATGCTATCCAAGATGTATTACCAATCTGGCAGCTCATTGTATTGATTTGTTTGGTTGTTGAGGTAATGCTGACTGCAGCTATATCAAGAGATTAGGACATAGCAGAGAGGCTTGGAATAATCACTAAATACACAATGCCAAGGTTATCAAATGGGTCAAATGTTGTGTTAATGCTCTGGCGGCTGTTTTTGGCATTCGGGCAGGTAAATGTTATGGTCAAATTAAATCGTCCGTTGTGTTGCATTGATTTTTAAAAACCATAATTGCTCAATTCGTAAGTTTTTACGGTGCTCAGCGGAGCGATTTTTCCTGAAAAAAACGAAGCAGTTAATTTTCTAAATTTACATATAAGGAAATTTTATATGACAGACACTTCCCTTTATAGAGATCCGTCCGAATCGAACCAGTCAACATTGACTGCTATCATTGCCGGTACCGTCGTGGCACTTGGCCTGATGGTGTTGTTCACGCTTCTAGGTCTTGCTATTGGCATTGCAAGTCTTGAAGCCATTGGCCAGGGGCTTGGGATAGGTGCAGCGATTTATATCGTCTTTACGCAGATCATTTCGCTTGCAGTCGGCGGTTATACCGCAGCAAGATTTATGTCGCCGGTCGATACCAGCGCCGCAGGACTGGCTGGTGCTGCAGTCTGGGCCTTGACGTCACTATTAGTAGCTTTTTGGGGCGTTAACGTTGGAACATCGGCAATCAGTTCGTCAACATCACTTGTCGCGCAAACGGCGAAAACTTCGGCCAAAGCCGTTCACGCCATTACCCCAGAAGATATTTCACTGCCTGATATTTCTGAGGTTGCCGGCTCTGTTTCAATGTCGGATCTGCCGCCTGAATTACAGCAAACATTCCGGGATGCAGGTGTGACACCTTCACAATTACGCTCAGAGGCCCGCGAGGCTTTCCGTAATGTCATCAGTCAACAGGAAATGAACCGTGCCCGGTCACTTCTAACTGCAACGCTGTCAGACATTGTGGCGCAACCTGCCTCGTTTGAAGAAGAAGTGAACCGTCTGTTGGATAAGCTGATTCAAGGAGAGAATGCTGTTTTTAATGAACAGGATCTGGCAGAAGCGGAAGCTACTTTGCAGACACGTCTCGGTATTACACCAAGAGATGCAAGACAGTTTGTCGATGAAGTGCAAAGTTCATATGATTCAGCAGTAGAGACGCTTCGCCAAACCGTCGCTGAGTTGCAGGAACGCCTGGTCGCTACAGCAAATGATATTCAGAACGCTGCAGCTGCGGCTGCATTGTGGCTTTTCATTGCTTCGCTACTCGGTCTGTTAGCTGCAGCGGGTGCTGGCGTTTTCGGTCGTCGTCTATGATGTAACGACTGTCATTTGTACCCCGATGGGCACATGGCAGCTATAGCCAAAACAAACAACCCGCTGCATGAAAGTGCCGCGGGTTGCTTTTTATGGGGAAGCAAGACGGGAATATTTTTACGGTACATTCCATTTAGGATGAAAATTAACCGTGATTTTTTTGATGAAACAATGACTTGATCTGCGGAATAATGCTTCTTGAAGTTTAAACTTTAATCTCAAGGAGTGTCTTTAATGCTTTTCTTTTTCCTCTCAGCGAGTTGCGATGGGGGGTATGTAGAACCTTTGGAGGTAATAATGAAACATGACAAAGCAACTTTGGAAGCAGCTGAATATCTTGTTAGTAGCGGTGTTTACGATAACGTTGAAGATGCTATCAAGAGCGGTGAAGCTGAAGAATATGCAGATAAAAACAATCTTGCCGAAAATAGCGCTGGCGGTACCGATGAAACCCAGGACAGCAATAATTTGCGATAAGTGTAAGTAACCGACTTGGTCAGATACGTTGACATTTGACCAAGCCTAACAAACCGATGATAGTCGATTAAGTTTCTATTATTTATGAGAGTTTTAATACTCTAGATTAGATTACTGGGAACTGCGATAGAAAATTAATAGATACCGTTCTTGATAGCGGTATATTTGGGGTGTTTGAATTTCTTCAGCATTATCTGCTGGCCTAAGTAGCCTATGGTTTTTACAAGATAATTAGTACGTTATATTCAACGTGTGTAGTGGTATGGCGGAGAAGGAGGGATTCTCTGAACTTCGAGTTAACTTATTGATTTTTATGTAGCGACAAATTCGGCTTATTTGCTTTTTGTATCATTTATACCGTCAACTATTCACAAGCCTTAGTATATTTCCTTTTTTTTTTATGTAAAGTACAAAACCGTGGTTGGCATCACTTATTCGTTATTTTCTGATGCCTGCTATGGTCTATGTGATGAAGATTATTGTTTGACAGAGGCTGGAGTAGTTAATAATTCTTTTCTCATATTACTTGGCATCCTAATTTTGCAAATTTTATGAATTTTATGAATTTTTTGTTAAGATGAATTTCCGACCAATCAATAAACGAGAGGTTAGATAATGAAAATCAAAAATATTTTAACAGTTACAGCAATCACCCTTTTTGCTGCTCCAGCATTTGCCGAAGATCCATATGAGCAGGCAGATAACACATGGATTAGTATTAGCGGTAAGGTAGCTTCAGTTTTGCCAGATCAGTTTGAGCTTGATTATGGCAATGGTTTTATTACGGTTGAAATGGATGATGGCGACCGTGATGCTGATGGTTACAAGCTTTTTAGAGGCGATGAAGTAAGAGTGTCGGGCATGATTGATGATGACTTCTACGAGCAAACTACCATAGAAGCTTCAAGTGTTTATGTGAAAAATATCGATACTTATTTTTATGCCAGTGCCATTGATGAAGAAGACGTTAGTTATTATGTGGTTTCACCTCTCGTAAATGACACTGTGATCAGAGGTACAATAACGAGTGTTGATGTTAACGAAGAAGAGTTCACACTTGATACTGGTCTTCAGGAATTAACTGTTGAAGTTGATGAGTTTCTCTATAACCCTCTGGATAACGAAGGTTTCCAGCAGTTAGGTGTGGGTGATTATGTCAGTGTAGATGGTAAAATTGATAATGATTTATTTGAAGGCCGTGTCTTTGAAGCGGATTATGTAACGACCCTCATTGATGGTTCATAATTAGTTTTATCATTAATTGAATTAGAAGGCTGCCATATTTATTTATGGCAGCCTTTTTTTATTGAATGTGACCTATCCCTTAAATTTAAAACCATGACATCAATGTGATTCCCAATAAACGATAAGAGTTGGAGATCTCATTACAGCGAAGAACAAATCATCAAAGCCTTCAAACGCCATGAGTCTGGAACCAAAGTTGATGACCTTTGCCGTTAAATAGGGATTTCATATGGCATTTTTTTACAATTGGTGCAGTAAATAGGGGTTCTACCCCAATTCCACGGACGGTTTTAAAACTACCACCAATTTTCATTTGTATGATCTACAACTTCTTTACGATTCCCAAGGCAGTCCACAAGCTTCTCTGAAGTGTCCGCAAAATCGGGGTAGAACCCCATCTTGGTTTCTTCTCATTTGTTAAATGAAATTGCTATCTTATGATTCGATATGGAGTTTCATGGTGAGAGATACCTGAGAGGATTCATTTTTTGACTGCTATCCTCCCTTAGATGAACGCAAGTGATCACAGTATTATTCCCTGCGCACAAGAGCGAATCGCTCAGGAAACGCCAATTAAACGTCACCTGAGTGTCAAAATGTCGGATTTCTCAGGCTTTGCTTTCTCTCCAGGTATTTAGGTTTTAGCGGCTGAAGTAATTGCCAGTAGAGCCATACCATAGAACAGCAAATTAACGCCGATAATGACACCAAGCAGTATAATAGAAGCACTTGGCCAACCGGCAAACACGATAAATGCAAGCAGTAGAGAAATCAGACCTGAGAATAATAACCATCCCCAGTTTTTAATGGGTCTGAGCTGGAAGGCCAAAAACAATTCCGTGATTCCCTCCAACAAGAGAAATACTGCCAGAATAGTTGCCAGAGCCACCGTTCCGGCCAGCGGATAAAAAATCATCAAACCTCCAACGATGATGGAAAGTAATGCCGATATGAACATCCACCAATGCGTTTTGGAGCTGAAGCCGGCAATAGCCTGAATAATTCCGCTTGCCAGAAGTAATGCACCTATTAGCAGACCAAAGCCGATTGCAGTAATGCCGGGAAGAACAATGGCTAAAATTCCGGCAATGACAAAAGCCATGCCTTGAAAAATATACCAGCCCTTGTGCTCGGCGACTTGTTGAGTAATATTTTCACTTATTTCAGTTAAGGTTTTTTTCTCGTCCTGAACTGTCGCCATCTGATTTCCTCCATTAGCTTTGTATTTTTAATTGAGTATAGGCTGAAAATGTCGATAATTTAACTATCTGTCAATCTTCCTTATGTACCCATTTGTCTCCCTGTTTTTTGTACTTTTCCTTGACTGCCGACCAGGCAACTTTATGGGCGACTTCTTCCCTTGAATCATCGGAATCACGGTCGCCGGGATCTTTGTATTCGTCCCAGGCATTGTTAAACGCTTCTTTGTATATTTCCTGGGCTTTTTTTGGCAGATTGTCTTTTACCTGATCAGGTAATTCTGATAATGAGTTATAGGGCATACGTTCTCCTGCTTTTATTGAATGAGTGGAGTAAAAACACTAAAAATACTTTCCCGTTCAAGCTCTATCAGCTTTACATTGACCGTCGACAAGATCTTTTACTTTTCAGCTGTTTGCTTGAGGCTGCCTGCAAATCCTTCAAAATCTGTGTTGTCATCAGCGCCTCAACTGTTTCTGATAACAACTTACCACAAAGAATCGATAAAACGTTCTTATTTATCGCTGAAGTTTTCAATCAACTCATACTCTGTTTGACGACAAAACATGTTAATCATTCTATCAGAACCGCACATTGTCAAAACCTCAACCTACAAAAGCCTTTTAGGCAATCCAACTCGGGTTCTCCTCCAGTTTCACTGGTTTAAATTATCGAGTTTTTCACCGTAAACTTAAGTTGCGGAATAGGTCCGGGTCAAACCACGGCCATTATTAAGCTGAGACTGGATTAAAGACAGGGGGCAGGTCAAACGTACTTCGTAATCTTTGGGCGACCGGCAAGATTTTTCTTCAGGCAATACCAGATAAAGCCCTTCATGATGAAATTCAGGCCACGCTGCTAAAAATTGAAGATGCCCGTGAAATTCACCATCAACATCTTTGGTCACTTGATGGCGAACATCATGTTCTGACGGCACATGTGGTTGTTGACGGTACTTTTGAACGTGACCAATTTATTAAGTTAAAACAGACTGTAGATGAAGCGCTTGAACCCTATGATTTGGCACACACCACGATTGAAATTGAGCTGGATGAAGAAGCTTGTCGAGATGACTCGTAGAAACAAAGTGGACTGTCCTGGGAATCGTAGACAACTCATTCATCTTCGAACGCTCTTGCCGGCGCTTTAATTCGGCTGGGCACTGCGTTTCTGCCAGTCATAAAACAGCTCACCAAAAAGTGAGCAAATCAGGCCCTGATTATTGTGCTCTCAGTTGCCTGAACAGCGTGTTGAACTGAGTTCGTCCGGCACAAAGAGAGCGGCCTTTTTAATATGGTTTTTCCTGCTCCAAACATTTCACCGCGCTTTAAACTCCTGAATACGCTGCTGCTCTGATGTCAAGCTCGGGCAATTTTAAGCATCTACTAAGTGACCGGGTAGATTTCAAAAGCCAATTCGGCTATATAAACCTTAACCAACGGGAAACTCCGTTTTCGCGTAACGGATATGGGACTTGTGACCCATTGTCAGAGTATAGCCGAGTGCTAGAGGTCCTAAGCGTCCAATCAGCATAATCATCATAATGATCAACTGCCCAGCAGTGTTCAATTCCTCGGTTGTTCCTCGAGAAAGGCCAACGGTACCAAATGCTGAAACCACTTCAAAAGTAATATTGAGGAACTCATCCTCAACCAGAATGCTTAACGCTAGAACGCCCATAAAAACCACACCCATGCCTATAGTTGTTGTGGACAGAGCTTTAAGAACGTTTTCACTACTCAGGGACCGTTTAAAGAAGCTCACACTCCGATTGCCCCGCAAAAAGGAGCGAGTGGCGGCGAGTAAAATGACGAACGTGGAGATCTTGATGCCACTGGCCGTAGAGTTCGGAGCGCCACCGATGAACATCAGAAGCAACATCAAAACACTGGTTCCTACCGTTAATTCACCAATATCAAGAGTATGAAAGCCCGCTGTTCTGGGTGTCACTCCCTGAAGCCAGGCGGCAAGCAGCTTGTCCCAGAAGCTGTCCAGCGCTCCCAACGTAGCTGGATTATCGAATTCCAGGAGTAATAGGGCACCAGTGGCGACCAAGTTCAGCAGCAGAGTGGCCAGCAGTATAACTTTCACATACACTGATAATCGGGACCAGCAGCGCTTGTCGAATAGCTCCATGATCACAATGTAGCCAAGCCCCCCGATAATGAAAAGTCCTGTTACGGATAGATTAATGCCAGGGTGGCTGACATAGATAGAGAGACTGTCTGGTGACAGAGCGAAACCTGCGTTGTTGAAGGCGGAAATGGTATAGAAAAACGCATGGTAGAGACCTTCGGACCACCCTAACTCCGGAATGAAAAACAGACCAAGCAGTCCCATGCCAATGGCTTCAACCACCAACGCAAACATGGCAATTGAGCCGCTAGCCCATCTGGCTGTCTGAAAAGAGATTTCGTTAAACGCTTGCTGGGCAACCAACTGGTGCTTAAGACGCAGTTTGAAGCCCAAGGCCAGGGCAGTGAGCACCGCGAACGTCATTAACCCCAGTCCGCCAAGCTGTATAAGGGTCAATATAACCAACTGTCCAAATACTGTGTACTGACTCCCTGTATCCACCACTACTAGACCTGTCACAGTGATTGCCGAGGTAGCGGTAAAAGCCGCTTCCATCCAGGTGACTTTCTCC